>NZ_JBKFAL010000047.1:0-21365 GCF_053345625.1 Methylobacterium sp. D53M | reverse complement strand
AGCTTCTGGATCGAGGTGATGCCCTGGTTGGCGGCCTGGATCGACTGGATGCCGTTGGAGACGCCGTCGAGGAGCGAGTTCAGGCTCGAGGAGCGTCCGTCGAGGGCCTGGGAGGTGAAGAAGTTGGTCGGATTGTCGAGGGCGGAGTTGACGGTCTTGCCGGTCGCGAGCCGGTTCTGGGTGGTCGCCATCAGCTGGGCGGTGTCCTGCAGCGAGAGCAGGTTCTGACGCGTGGCGGCCGACAGGGTGATCGAGGACATAGGTCTTATCTTTCTGATTTGATGCACCCGTTTCTCGGGTACGCCAGTAATCGTCCTCCAAACGTTTCGCGGGGGTTAAATCAATTGCCGACTCCCAGTGTGTCCGAAGTGATCGTTAATGAATCGATCCTTCAGGCGCTCAGTATTTACAGATCGCGGAGCGTGTTCAAGATCCATTAACCATCCGCAGCCATAAGCTGTGACGCAAACCAAGTCTGTCGCGCCTGCCCGACCGGGGCCGATCCGGTTCGGTCGGCGCGGCGGGTACGGGACGCACCTTGCAGGGAGCTCAGATGTGATCGCTCAAGCGTCCGGTGATGTTGGCGCCGCGACCCCTTCCGCGTCACCGAAGTTGCCCCATGTGGCGATCGCGATCCCCTGCGGGACCATGGTCCACGCGGACTTCGCCGTGAGCCTCGGATCGATGATGCACTCGCTCGGCGAGATGCCGATGTCGATCGTCGTCGGGAAGTCGTCGATCGTCGCCGATGCCCGCAACCTCGGCCTCGAATACGCGCAGAAGTACGGGGCGGAGTACGTCCTGTTCATCGACAGCGACATGACCTTCCCGAAGGACGCACTCCTCAAGCTCCTCGTGCGGCAAGTCGACATCATCGGCGCGACCTATTCCCGCCGCACCGCCCCGTTCCACTTCCTGGGCGACATCCTCCCGGAGCAGCCGGCCGACGCGCCGAAGGGTCTGCTGGAGATGTCCCGGATCCCGACCGGCTTCCTGCTGATCAAGTCCACGGTCTTCGAGAAGCTGAAGAAGCCCTATTTCCGCTTCCGCGTCGACGAGGAAGCCGGCGTGAACATCGGCGAGGACTTCGACTTCAGCGACCGGGCACGCGCCGCCGGCTTCCGGATCTGGTGCGATCCGTATCTCAGCAAGGAGCTCGGCCATATCGGCGAGCAATCCTTCAAGCTCTGACAGCGTTCCGCGCCGCGGCGCGCGACGCCCGACACGGTGAGGCGTGGGAATGAGGATCGCGATCATCACGCCGTCGAGGCTCAAACCCTCGACCCTGGCCGGAAAGGCCGGCCAGTACTTCCTGGAACACGCGATCGCGAGCGCCAACGCCCAGGAGCTCGACCGGCCGGCGACGATCCACTTCTTCGTCGGGATCGATCCCGGGATCGAGATCCCGGCGCGGCTCGCCGCGCACCCGCAGGTCACCTTCGCGCGCGGTCCGCAGAGGGGCCAGATCCCCGCGCTGAACGCCGCCATCGCCGCCGTCGACGACAGCTGGGACCTCGTCGGCTTCCTCGAGGACGACGATCACTGGCTGCCGGCCTATCTGGGCTTCGCGCTGAGGGCTCTTGAGAGCTTCGATTTCGTCTCCTCGACGCAGCTCGAGACCGACGAGGCCGGCGAGGTGGTGCGGATCAACGACTTCGCCACGCCGTCGGGCTGGCTGATGCGGCGGACCACCTTCGCGCAGGTCGGCGCGATCAGCCCGGCCGCGAAGTGGCACTACGACAACGAGTGGCTCGGCCGCCTCGCCGAGACCGGCCTGCGCCGCGCCCACCTCGTCGAGGCGACGGCGCCCGTCACGCTGCAGCACGCGATCCAGGTCCGTCCGTGGCTCGCCAACGTCCTGCGCAACGGCGGCCCCAACGTGCAGCTCGTGCGGCACGGTTTCGTCCTGCCGCTGGTGTGCCGCCTCGTGCATCCGGGCTCCGGGACCTCGGATGTCGGCTCGGGCGGCACCTCCAAGGCCGAGAGCAACGCCGAGTACCAGCGGCTGGTCGACCGCTTCGGTCGCATCCCCTGGTGAAGGCGCCGGGTGGAGCACCCGACGCCCGCAGCCCCCGTCCCGAGGCGGCCGACCTAGGCGGTTCGCCCCCGAGCCCGCCCCCGCAGCGCGTCCTGGAACGCGGCGAAGACCCGGCGCATCTGCGGGGCCTTGTAGGGAAACAGCTCCGCCGAATCCATGTCGTGGACGACCATCCCGGTATCGGCCTCGAAGACCAGCAGACGGCCGTCCGCGCACTCGGCGCAGTCGATGATCAGGTAATCGAGGCCGATCCTGCGGTGGATCTCGGCGAACGCGGCGCGGTGGCGCTCGGCGAAGTCGGTGTCGAACGTGGCCATGGCGGCGGCCTCGACCTGCCGCTTCACCGGATCCTCCAGCATGCCGGCGTTGAGGTAGTGGATCATCCAGTGATCGCGGATGGCCATGTGGCAGAGGTATGGCACACCGTCGATCAGCACGATGCGCAACTTCCGATAGAGGCCGTCGGGACCGCGGTAATCGCAGAACTGCGTGACGTAGAACGCCTCGGCCTCCGTCTGCGCGAGGTAGAGATGCAGGTCCTCCGCCCGGTCGATCTTCTGGAGGTCGTTGCCGGCGTGCGTGTCCAGGGGCCGCACGAGGAGCGGGTAGGTCGGGCCCTCGGCTCTGCGGGACGCCGCGGCGCTCAGGATGGAGCGGCTCACGCGGGCGACCTCCGGCGCCAGGATCCCATCCGCCCCGCGGAGCGCGTCCGCGATCCCGTGGCGGGACGTCTTGAGGACGTGGCGCGGGTGATTGACGATCGGCCGCGTCCACCGGTCCGCCGCCGCCGCGAGGGCTTCCAGGAGCGGCTCGGCGGTCCGCGCGTAGGCGATGCCCGTGACGATGACGTCGTGCGCCGGCAGGTCGTGCGGGATCGGCTCGCCGGGGCGGAGATAGAGGTAGGTGAGGCCGAAATCGCCGTCGTTCAGCAGGAAGTCGATCGGCGTGTTGGCCATGAGATCGCCGGCCGTGACCAGGACGAGGACGCGGATCCGCGCCTGATCCGGGTTCGAGCGCAGCGAGAAGACCCGCTGTCCGTCCAGCACCTCTCTCTGGAGCGCGAGCCCCTCGGTGAAGCGGTGCTTCAGCAGCAGGATCGTCGCCATGTCCAGCGCCGTCCCGGCGTCGAGGGCGGAGTCGCCGCCTTCGGCGAGGATCTCGGCGGCCAGGGCGGCCATGTCGGCGCCCTCGAAGGCCGCCCGGATCAGGCGGGCCGGGCCGATCATCGGGTTCGGGTTGTCGATCCCCGCAACGTGCGCTTGCATCAGAGCCTCCGAGCCGTGGGGTCGCCGCAGCGATCCCGGAACCGCGATCAGGTGTTTCGAATCGCGCTCCGCGGCACGACGAACGCACTCTGACCGCACGGAGGTTTACGAAGCGCTAACCATGTTCTCGGTTCACCGGCGGCGGTCCCGGCCGAGACGCGGAGGCCGTGCGCGCGTCAGGCGTGCCTCACTCGCGCCGCGGCGCGGCGCCCGCGCGCCGGAGAGCGTCGGCCAGCGCCCCGCCGGGCGCCGGACCCGAACTCGGTCGGCTCCGCGGCGCGTCCTGCCGGGGCTCGGCCGTCCTCCGGGTCTGCTGGCCCGGCTCGACGGGATCGTCGAGCCGCAGCGACAGCGCGATGCGCTTGCGCGGGACGTCGACGCTGAGGACCAGCACCCGGACGACCTCGCCGATCCGGACGACCTCGGTGGGCGACGCGATCCGCCGCCGGGCCATCGCCGAGATGTGGACGAGCCCGTCCTGGTGGACGCCGATATCCACGAAGGCCCCGAAGGCCGCGACGTTGGTGACGACACCCTCGAGCTGCATCCCGGGCTTCAGGTCCCCGATCGTCTCGACGCCCTCCTGGAAGCGCGCCGTCTTGAATTCCGGCCGCGGGTCCCGCCCCGGCTTCTCGAGCTCGGCGATGATGTCGCGCACGGTCGGCAGGCCGAAGCGCGCGTCGACGAAGGGCTCCGGCGCGAGGCGGCCGAGGAGGGCGGCGTTGCCGAGCAGGACGTGGATGTCGCTCTTCGTCGCCTGGAGGATGCGGCGGACCACCGGATAGGCTTCCGGGTGGACGCCAGACCCGTCGAGCGGGTCGTCACCGCCCTGGATGCGGAGGAAGCCGGCGGCCAGCTCGAAGGTCTTCGGGCCGAGCCCCGGGACCTTCTTGAGCGCTGCCCGCGTGCGGAACGGGCCCTGGGCGTCGCGGTGGGCGACGATCCGCGCCGCCATCGCGCCGCCGAGGCCGGAGACCTGCGCCAGCAGGGCCGGGGAGGCGGTGTTGACGTCCACCCCGACCGCGTTGACCGCGTCCTCCACCACCGCCGAGAGCGACCGCGACAGCTTCGCCTCGCTCACGTCGTGCTGGTACTGCCCGACGCCGATCGACTTGGGGTCGATCTTGACCAGTTCCGCCAGGGGATCCTGGAGGCGCCGGGCGATCGACGCGGCGCCGCGATGGGACACGTCGAGGTCGGGCAACTCCTTGGCGGCGATCTCGGAGGCCGAGTAGATCGAGGCGCCGGCCTCGGAGACCACGACCTTCGCCAGCGGCAGGTCCGGGTTCGCCGCGATGATCTCCGCGGCGAGGCGCTCGGTCTCGCGGGACGCGGTGCCGTTGCCGACGGCGAGAAGCTCCACGCCGTGCAGCCGGCAGAGCCGGCCGAGCGTCGCGACGGCCTCCCGCCAGCGCCGCTGCGGCTCGTGCGGGTAGGTCGTCTTCACCGCGACGACCCGCCCGGTCCGATCCGCCACCGCGACCTTCACGCCGTTCCGGTAGCCCGGATCGAGCCCCATCGTCGCCCGCCCGCCCGCCGGGGCGGCGAGGAGCAGGTCCTTGAGGTTCCCGGCGAAGACCGACACGGCCTCGTCCTCGGCCCGCTCGAACAGCCGGCCGCGCAGGTCCTGCTTGATCCCGGCCCGGATCTTCGTTCGCCAGGCCGTGCGCACCGTGTCGAGGAGCCAGGCATCGCCGGGACGCCCCCGCGCCGCGATCTCGAAGCGGCGGCAGATCGCCATCTCGAAGGGCCCGGGAAGGCCCGGCGCCGACTCCTCCCCCTCCGCGGCGAAGCCGACGTCGAGCACCTCTTCCCGCTCACCGCGGAAGATCGCCAGGATCCGGTGCGAGGGCATGCGCTCCAGCCGCTCGCTCCAGTCGAAGTAGTCCGAGAACTTCGCCCCCTCGTTCGCCTTGCCCTTGCGCACCTGCGAGACGAGCTGGCCGGTCCGCCAGTAATCCGCCCGCAGGCGCCCCACGAGGTCGGCATCCTCGCCGAAGCGCTCGATCAGGATGGCGCGGGCGCCCTCCAGCGCGGCCTCGGTGTCCGGCACGCCCCGCGCGTCCGACACGTAAGCGGTCGCGACCGCTTCGGGCGCGCGGTCGGGACGGCTCAGCAGGGCCTGGGCCAGCGGTTCGAGGCCGGCTTCGCGGGCGGATTGCGCCTTCGAGCGCCGCTTGGGCCGGAAGGGCAGGTACAGGTCCTCCAGCCGCGCCTTCGTGTCGGCGGCGTCGAGGGCCGCAGCCAGGGGCGGGGACATCTTTCCCTGGGCCGTGATGCTCGCGACGATCGCGGCGCGCCGCTCGTTGAGATCGCGCAGGTAGGACAGGCGCTCCTCCAGCCTGCGCAGCTGCGTGTCGTCGAGGCCGCCCGTATTCTCCTTCCGGTAGCGCGCGATGAACGGCACGGTCGCGCCGCCGTCGAGGAGCGCCACGGTGGCCGCGACCTGCGCCTCCCCGACACCGAGTTCCTCGGCGATCAGAGCGTTCACGGATTTCATGGGTTCTCCGACTGGAGTCGCGGCGACGGACGGGCTGCCTGGGTGGAGCGCCAAGCCGTCGGAAACAAGGCACCGGTCAGGGGCGCAGCTGCGCATCCGCCCCGGCCTCCGCCTTCACGGCCCGGGCACAATCCAGGATGCGGTGCCGGGCATCGGGATCCTTGATCGAGAACCACAGGGTCAGCAATTCTTCGGTCATCGAACGGTCGTCCTGCGGGTCCGGATCGAAGAAGACGTCGACCGAACATCCGAGAGTCTCGGCCAGATCGCCGAGAAGGTGGCGCGACCGTTCGTTCGGGACTCTGCTGTGATCTGCCATCACGTCGATCCGCCTCGCAGCGCCACCGGGTGCTGCCGCCAGAATGCCCTCGACCCCGCCCGCAACGGGTCAGAGCATCGAGATCCAGACAATCCAGTCAAGTCCGCACGTCGCAGGACCGTCGCGGCGTCGGCAGCGCGGATGCCGAGGCGGCTGTCACGGGGCCAGCGCAGTTCCTGGGGATAGCTGGTCGGCTGTCCGCTCATCCTGGCGCGGATTTCGCACCCGATTGTTCAGGTCAGATCTCGATGGATAGCTGGCACGATGCTGAAGCATCGATCTCATCGCCCTCCGTCCATGAAGACAATAGTCTTCAGCGGAAGGTCGCGGCGGCCGGCGCGCCTTGACGGTCGCGAAACAACGTCATCCGGATGTCACCCGCGGATGCAAGTCTTTCGCTTCGCATGTCCCGGACAGGGAGGCGCCCGTGCAATTCGAGATACGAGAGCGTAGCCGGTCGCTGTGGTCCTGGGTTCTCGTCAACGAGACTGACGAGCCCGTTCTCGAATCGCGACGCAGCTTCCCGTCCCGCGCCCAGGCCACGGCGGCGGCCCTGGCCTTCTCCCAGCTCGTCTCCCGTGCGGGGCGCAGCCTGGGCGGCGGCCCGCGTCAGGTCGGGTTCCTCTGACGGTAGCTTGCTCCGGTCCGGTGTCAGGTCGTCCGGATCCGGTGGCGCACGAGGCTCACGAGACTCGTGGCGGCGATGACGCAGCCAACGCCCATCGCGCCGAGGCAGCTGATGGTGCGGATCGGCTCGCCGCGGGCCAGAACGATGGCCACCGCGAGCGGCAGGAGCAGGAACACGAACAGGAGGGTCATGACCGGATCCGAATGACGATGCGCGAATCTAGGACCCGAATGGTTAATCACTTCTCACGGCTCGGTCCGGCTGGCGGCCTCGGTGGACCTCACGATCGGGGCGCACCGACACGTCTCCGCGAGCGGCGCTGAGCGATCCCGGGCGCGCGCCGCGGTCGTCACTTCGCGGTAGGACGGACCGCGATCACCGTTCGCGCGCGTCGAGGCGGACGAGGCGGTCGACCAGGGCCCGGTCGTGCAGGAGCGCCATCCGCTCCTTCGGCGAGAGCCATGCCTGCGCCTCCGTCACCGTCTCGGCCTCGCAGATCTTGGCGGTGGCCAGGGTCTGGTCTGGATCGATCGCGCCCCGGGGCCGCCGCTGACCGAGGGGCAGCATCCGCGTGTGGTCACGCGCGAGGTCGGGATCGGCGTGGAGGGCCGCGAGGGCATCCGTCTCGTCGAACCCGTGCTCCGCGTTGCGGGCCGCGAGGGACGCGGCGCGGACCGCGATCTCCGGCGGGGTAGCCTCTTCCGGCGTAGCGAGGAGCAGGCGTCGCTTGAGCGCCAGGCCGAGCCCGAGCTGGCCGCTCGCCCAGGAGATCGGGATCGCCAGAACGAGACCCAGGATCGTCGGGCTCATCCAGAGGAACAGCGAGGTGGCGATCGCGAAGGCGGCGACGCCCGCCACCAGCCCCAGCAGCGTGTGCCAGCGATGGCGGACGACGATGTCGCGCAGCGGGATCGAGCCGTCGTCCCGCCGCTGCGGGTTCCATCCCGTGTCTCGTCCGAGCAGGATGCCCATCACGGAGCCCGACTGGATCACCATCGCCACCGGCGCCACCAGGGCGGACAGCAGGATCTCGACGAGGCTCGACAGGACGAGCCGTCCGGCGCCGCCGCAGGCGCGCCGCACCGGGCCGTCCAGCAGCGCCAGGATCAGGCCGAGGAACTTGGGTGCCAGCAGCACCGCCATGGTCAGGCCGAACAGCTGGAGCGCGCGGACCGGATCGAAGCGCGGGAAGACCGGCGAGAAGCCGGCGCCGCCGAAATAGTCCGGCCGCTCCGTGGCCGTCTGGAGCACCAGCAGGATACCGACCACCAGCTGCAGCAGCCACAGCGGTGAGGCGAGGTAGCCGGCGATGCCGGTGGCGAAGTGCTGCCGCGTCGCGGGATGCAGCCCGGCGGCGCCGATCACCCGCGCGTGTTGGAGATTGCCCTGCGCCCAGCGCCGGTCGCGCACCGCCACGTCGATCAGCGAGGGCGGGCTCTCCTCGTACGAGCCTGGCAGGCGATGGAGCATGTACACCGCCCAGCCCGCACGGCGGATCAGGGCCGCCTCGACGAAGTCGTGGGACAGGATGTGTCCGCCGAAGGGCGGCTTCCCGGGCAGGTCCGGCAGGCCGCAGGAATCCGCGAAGGCGCGGGTCCGGATGATCGCGTTGTGACCCCAGTAGTTGCCGTCCCGGCCCGACCACGCGGCGAGGCCGGCGGCGATCACCGGGCCGTAGATCCGGGCCGCGAATTGCTGGAGTCGGGCGAACAGGGTGTTGCGGTTGATGATCAGCGGCAGCGTCTGGATGATTCCAGCATCCGGGTCCGCCTCCATGGCGGCCGCGAGCGCCACGACGGCAGATCCGCTCATCAGGCTGTCGGCGTCCAGCACGAGCATGTGGTCGTAGCGCCCGCCCCAGCGGGTGACGAAATCGCCGATGTTCCCGGCCTTGCGGTGATGGTTCTTCGGCCGGTGCCGGTAGTAGAGCCGGGCCTCGGGGCCGAGCCGGCCGCGCAGGTCGAGATAGGCCCGCTCCTCGGCGATCCAGGCATCGGGCTGGGTGGAGTCCGAGAGGACGAACCAGTCGAAATGATCGCCCAGCCCGGTCGCCTCGATCGCCTCGCGCATGGCCTCGATACCAGCGAAGGTACGGGCCGTCGCCTCGTTGTAGACGGGCATCAGGACCGCGGTCCGCGTGCGCAGCGCGGCCGGGTTCGGCGCAGGCCGGGGCCCGCGCAGCAGCGTCGCGAAGCCGAGCACCGCGCTGGTGAAGGCCAGGGCGATCCACGAGAAGGTCAGGCAGAACAGGACGACCAGCACGAGCTGGAGGGCGGTCGGGCTGCCGGAGACCGACACGGTCTCGACCATCTGCCAGCCGCCGAAGGCCGTGAGCGCCAGGGCGCCGCCGAACACCAGGATCCGCTCAGGCCAGGGCGTCCGGACCCGGCGCTCCGGCCGGTGACCGAGCCCCGGATCCCAGCGCGCCAGATCCTGGACGGGCATCGACAGGGGAGCCTCGGGCGGCAGATAACGGCCGCCGTCGGTCACGGTCTCGCGCCCGGAACCGGCGTCCGTCGCTGGCGGCAATATCATGGTCTCGTCCAGTCGCACGGGGGAGGCCGTTCCTCAGTAATCGGGTCGGGGTTCAGGGTGTCCAGCGAAACAGCCAGGTCTCGCTGGCCCGGGTCTGGCCGCGCCGGAGCGCGAGACGCAGCTCGCTCGCGCGCTCGCTCCCCGGATCGAGCTCAAACAGGATCCGCAGCGTCTTACGATCGGGGTACCGAAACCGTTCCTGGCGCGTGATCGTCCCGGCCGAGGCGCCGAGGTCGACGTCGATGTCTCCGGGCTGGAACAGCGCGTCGCCCTCGAAATCGACGGCGAAGAGCCGGCGGTTCCCCGTGCTGCCGTGACCGCAGCGGCTGTCGCGCACCCGGGCGATCTCCGGCGGCAGCGGGTCTGGCCAGCCCTTGGACCAGTGCTGCCGGCACTGGAAGCGCATCTCCGCGCCCTTCGCGAGCTTCGCCTTGGGCCGCCAGTAGGCGAAGACGTTCTCGTTGAGCTCGGAATCGCTCGGGATCTCCAGCAGCGTGACCGCGCCCTCGTTCCAGTCGTCGAGGGGCTCCAGCCAGAGGGACGGTCGCTGCTCCCAGTGGCGCCGGTCGTCCTCGAAATCGCCGTAGGCGCGGGCGCGCTGCATGAGGCCGAAGCCCTTGGGCCCGCGATCCACGAAGGCCGAGACCTGCAGCGCCTCGGGATTGTGAACCGGGCGCCAGATCGGCTCGCCGTAGCCGTTGTGGATCGCCAGGCCCTCCACCGAGAAGGCCGCGGCGCGCAGGTCGTCCACGCGGTTCCGGTCGAGCGGCCCGAACAGGTAGCTGCCCTGCATGCCGCCGAGACCGATATGGTCGAGTTCGGCGCGGGCGAAGACCGTCCCGTCGATCTGCGCCGTGGAGACGTCGCGGCCCGGCGTCAGCGTGATCTTGAACGCCGCGGTCGCCGATTCCGATTCCGCGAGGGCGTGGACGATGACCGGCTGGCCCGCCCGCGGCGCCTCGACGAACAGGGCCCGGAACAGCGGGAATTCCTCGCCACGGGAATCCGCCGGCCGCAGGGCGAGCGCCCGGGCGTTGATGCCGAAATCCTGGCCCTCGGCGACGAGGCGGAAGAACGAGGCGCCCTGGAACAGGGCGAAGTTCGACAGCCCGTCGGCGCCGTCGAACCGGGCGCGCAGGCGGAAACCCGAGAAGGCGGTGTCGGCGGTCAGGTCGGGCAAATCGAGGCCTGGCGCCGCGATGGCGGACTTGTCGTACCCGACCGGCTGCACCACGCCGTTCTCCACGACGAACAGCGACACCGGCATCTCGAAGATCGAGCCGCGCAGCAGCGGCTCCAGGACGTAGCCGGCATTTCGGTCGGCCCAGACCGCGCGGCCCTCCGCGGGGCGGATGGCCTCGTAGGCCTCGCGGGAGAGGTTCTTGAGAACCGTCGGCACGTCGCCGGTCTTCGGGGCGGCGTAGGGGGCGGCGGCCCGGGCGCGGGCGAGGTCGGTCAGCGTGCCCGCCCCGAATGCCTCGCCGGCGCCGGGCAGGGCCGGGGCCTTCTCCGGGTCGGCCGCCCGCGCGGCTGCCGGGAGCAGGCCCGCGGCAGCGCCGAGCGCGCCCCCCAGGACGGCGCGGCGTGTCGCGGTGGCGGAGAATCCGGGGTCGATCGTCATGCAGGCGGTCGTCTCGCGTCGCAAGGCAAGATGCGGGAGGCCCCGTGTATACGGACAGGCCGGCTGAACCCAGCGTTAAGCAAGCGCTTGAACCGCAAGGGGCTCCGTTGACTTAACCCGAGCCGGCTCTCTAATTCGGCCGACTGCATCGGAACGGGGGAGGCAGCATGGGATCGTTGCGAGTGACTGGCCACGGCGTGGATCTCGGCGAGAGTCTGCGCGGCCGCGTCGAGGAACGGATGTCGGCGATCCAGGCGAAGTATCTCGACTCGCACATGCACGATTCCTGCAACGGCCACGTCACGCTCCGGCGCGACGGCACAGCCTTCCGGACGGATTGCGTCCTGCACCTCGTCTCCGGCCTGACGATCGAGGCCAACGGCTTCGCGCACGACGCGCGGTCGAGCTTCGAGCAGACCGCGGAGCGCCTGGAGACCCGTCTGCGGCGCTACAAGCACAAGCTGAAGCAGCACGCGACGGGCCCGGGCGACGACGCGGCGGTCGAGGCCGCCTACGCGGTGTTCGCCGCCCCGGAGGTGGAGGAGGACGACGCCGCCGAGGGCGACGCCCACCCGCCGATCGTCGCCGAGAGCACCAAGACTCTCCAGCGCCGCACCATCGGCGAAGCGGTGACGGCCCTCGACATGACGGGATCCCCAGTGGTTGTGTTCGTCCACGCTGGCACCGGCCGCGTCAACGTCGTATATCGGCGGAGCGACGGAGCGATCGGCTGGGTGGACCCGCCGAACGCCACCGAGTGACGCCGCGGGTCGGGAGGAACGGAGCCGGAACCGGCTGGTTTCCCCGCTTATTGAATCTGGTGGGGGCGCGGCCGGAACGGTCGTCGATGCCCCTGCGACGAGGCCCGCTTCCTCGCGAACGGGCGACGGGGCAACGGTCGTTCGATGCCAGTTCTGGAATTCCTCGACCCCGACTCGGTCGTGCCGGCCCTGCGCGCCCGCGCCAAGAAGCAGGTGCTGCAGGACCTCGCCGCGCAGGCGGCGCGGCGCCTGCCCGCCCTCGGTGAGCGCCCCGTCTTCGACACGCTGCTCCAGCGCGAGCGGCTCGGGTCGACCGGCATCGGCGACGGCGTGGCGATCCCGCACGGCAAGCTGCCCGGTCTCGACCGTCTCTTCGGGCTGTTCGCGCGCTTCGACCGGCCGGTGGACTTCGAGGCGCTCGACGGCCAGCCCGTGGACATCGCCTTCCTGCTGCTCGCGCCCGAGGGCGCCGGCGCCGATCACCTGAAGGCCCTGGCGCAGGTCGCCCGCATCCTGCGCGAGCCGGGCATGCTCGCCCATATCCGCGCCGCCCGGGACGCCGGCGCGCTCTACGCTCTCCTGACGCGCTCGACGGCACCGCAGGCCGCGTGATGATCCAGAGCTTCCGAACGGCCGCCGTCCTGACCCTCGCGGCCGGCATCTCCGGCGCCGCCGCCCAGGGCGAGACCACCTGCGCGCGCGACGTCCTGGTGGCGCAGTCGATGCAGCGCCAGGCCCTCGAGCAGCTCGAGCAGGCGGACGGGGACGACGCCAAGAACTGCCGCGTCTGGCGGCGCCACGTGGAGACGATGCGCCGCGTGGCGAGCGTCTACGGCCGCTGCCTTTCCGGTTCGGAGCGCAGCGAGCGCCTCGCCCAGGTCCAGGGGTCGGACCGCGAGTTCTCGGCCGCGATCAAGGCCCGCTGCAAGGGGCTGTAGGGGAGGGGGTGGCGCGCGCCGCGCCCTCAATCCACGCCGCGGAGCATGAGCGGCTCGGCCACCATCTTCACCGGCTTGCCGCGCCCGATCAGGATCGCCGCGCGGGAGCGTTCGGGATCGGCCTCGAAGCGCGTGCGGACCCAGCTGACCAGGAACTTCATGTATTCGGAGGCCAGGAGGCGCGCGGCCGGCGGGTTCTGCCACCAGCGATCGGCATCGAAGGCCTCGCTCACGACCGGATGCGGCAGGACGCGGTCGCTGTCCTGGAGGGCGTGGTCGAGTTCGACCAGCGTCCGCGGCATGTGGTAGTTCGAGGTCACGACCGCGACGGTGCTGAACCGGTGCGCGCGCATCCAGCGCCGCGTCTCGATGGCGTTCCCGATCGTGTTGCGCGCCCGGTAGTCGAGATCCACGCAGCAGGCGATCAGGGCGCGCTGGGTCGGGTTCAGCCGGGCGATCTCGTCGCGGCTGGTCCGCTCGTTGACCCCGGTGATGAGCAGGCGCCGCCCGTAGCCGCCCGCGAGCAGGTCGATCGCGTCGCCGATCCGCTGGGCACCGCCGGTCAGCGCGACGATCCCGTCGGCCCGGTCGGTCGGCGTCCGCTCCTGGCGGGCGAGCGCGCCGACGAACACGAGAAAGCCCGCGAACAGGGCCAGCATCCCGAGCCCGGCGCCGAGGCCGCAGGTCCAGAGCGCGATCCGCCGCCGGTCGCGCGGGCGCGCAGCGGCGCGGCGCGGGAGACCCCACTCGTGCCAGGCCCAGCCGACGGCGTCGGTCGAGGGCGGATCCGATGCGCGCAGCATACGCGTGGTCATCCTCCGGAGAATCGGCGCCGATTGCGGCGGCTCGGAGGCCGGCGCGGTCGGCTGTTTCCACACCGCAACGATAAAGTTTCCAGATGGTAAACGCGCTCGGAAGTCCCCCTATTTCCACGTCTTCGTGACGCAGCAGGGATCAGGCCAGGAAGCGCCGCACGGTCACGCGCGAGACGACGCCCGTGACGAGGGACGCGATCACGCCGATCAGGATCACGCTGGCGTAGCCGCGCAGGCCGATATGGAACGCGCCGAACAGCGCCTCGACCTCCTGACCGGCCGGTCCGGAGCGCGCGGCCCGGGCGAGGAGCCCGGCGATCACGAAGGCCACGAGGGCCAGACCGGCGCCGATCGCGCCGCCGCGCAGGCCCAGGCCGAAGAACCGCCGCTGGAATGCGCGGGCGATGTAGTCGTCGTCGGCGCCGACGAAATGCAGCACTTCCACCACCTCGCGGTTGCTCGCCATGGCGCCGCGTGTCGCGAAGGTCACCGCGAGGCCGGTGGCGATCAGGACGAGCAGCACGAGCCCGATCCCGATCCCCACGAAGGCGTTGGCGGCGGTCGAGAGTCGCTGCAGCCAGAGGGCGTGGTCGTCGAGGCTGGCGACGCCCGGCAGCGCCTCGACGAGGCGTGATCGCAGCCGCTTCAGGTCGGCCGCCTGGCTGCTGGAGAGCTTGAGGGCGATGAGCCGCGGCACCGGCAGGTCGGACAGGTCGAGCCCGGTCCCGAGCCACGGCTCGAGCAGGCGCTCCGCCTCGGCCTTGCTGAACACCCGCGTCTCCGCGATCCCGGGTTCGGCCTTGGCGATGCCGTCGGCGCGCGCGACGTCGGCGTCGACGTCGCGGCCGGGACCGGGCCGGACCTGGATCGTGACCTCCCGCGCCACGTCGCCCTGCCACTGGGCGGCGTTCGTCGCGACCATCTCGGCCGCGCCCGCGCAGAGGCCGGCGAGGAAGGTGAGGATCGCGATGACCGCCGCGAGGGAGCGCCCCGCCGCCGTGTCGGTGGGCACCAGCGGCGCGTTGCGGCGCAGGTTGGCCGGCATCGACGGGTCGGGCGGCACGGCCGATCCACCGGCCTTCGTCCGCGGCATCGCCTGAGTACTCATTCCTCGATCCGCAGCCGGCCTTCGCCCAGGACCATCCGGCGGGCATCGACGGCGTCCATGATGCCGAAATCGTGGGTGGCGATGATGACCGAGGTCCCGAGCTTGTTCAGCTCCAGGAACAGGCGCAGCAGCCGCCGCCCGAGGCCCGGATCGACGTTGCCGGTCGGCTCGTCCGCGAGCAGCAGGTCGGGCCGCGCGATCAGCGCGCGGGCGATGGCCGCGCGCTGCTTCTCGCCGCCCGAGAGCAGCGGGGGCAGGGCGTGCATGCGTTCGCCGAGGCCGACCCAGCGCAGCAGTTCCACCACCTCGGCCCGGTAGCTGGCCTCGGCCCGGCCCTGGACGCGCAGCGGTAGGGCGACGTTCTCGTAGGTGGTCAGGTGGTCGAGGAGCCGGAAATCCTGGAACACCACGCCCATCCGGCGCCGGAGCCCGGTCAGCGCCTTCGCGGAGATGTCGCTCACCTCCTCGCCGAAGATCGAGACGAGCCCGCGGGTCGGCCGCGTCGACAGAAGGATCAGGCGCAGCAGCGTCGTCTTCCCGGCGCCGGACGGGCCGGTCAGGAACTGGAAGGAGCGCGGCGCGATGCGGAAGCTCACGTCGGACAGCACCTCCGGCCCGAGGCCGTAGCGCATGCCGACATTCTCGAACTGCACCACCGGCCGCTCCGCGCCGGGCAGCAGGCTCTTCATGCTCGCCTGTAGGTTCAAAGCCGTGCCGTATTTCGTCTGTCCGTCCCTCGGGAATCGCCGGAGCGGCGGGCGTTTTCAAGGCCTCGGGGATTTCACGGCCCCTTAACCCTGTTCGGGCACACTTCTTCAAGCAATTCACAGTCCGGCCCGGTCGCGGCCGATCGATGCGAGTATGGCGCGGATGCTGATCGCCTGCCCGAGCTGCGCGAGCGAATATCGCATCGACGCCAGCAAGGTCGGCATGGAGGGCCGTTCGGTCCGCTGTGCCGCCTGCCGCGAGACGTGGTTCATCTCGCCCGCCGACGTCCTCGCCGGCCACGAGGCGGAGCTCGCCGCGCAGGCCGAGACCGATCCCCTCGCGGACGCGGCCTGGGAGGAGGCGACCGCCTCGGTGCGGAATGCCACCGACGTTCCGGCGCCCGAATCCCGACGGTCCGCCAAGCGCAAGTCCACCGGGAAGGCCGCCGGCAAGGCGCGCCGCGCGATCCCGGGTCTGACACCGTCTCTGGCTCTCGGCCTGACGCTCCTGGCGGCGATCCCGCTCGTCTGCCTCGCCCGGACCAGCGTGGTCCGGGCCGTCCCGCAGACCGCCTCCCTGTTCGCGCGCATTGGCCTGCCGGTGAACGTGCGCGGGATCGAGATCCGCGACGTCGTCGCCTTCAACAACCCGGCCGAGGACGACAGTCCCGCGGAACTCGTCGTCGAGGGCGACCTCGTCGGCGTCGCGCGCTCGGACGCGCCCGTCGCGCCGCTGAGCGTCGAGATCCGCGACGCCGGCGGTCGGACGATCAAGACCTTCACGGTCGCGCCGCCGCGGACGATCCTCGCCGCGACCGAGACCGCGCGATTCCGCGCGAGCCTGCCGTCGCCGCCGGCCGCTGGGCGCGCGGTGGTGCTGCGTTTCGCCGACGCGTCCGCGACCCGCTCCGACCCTCGGGTGGCGGCAGCGGATCGGTGAGGCGGGTCCGCGCCGGTCATTAGCTCAGGTTGCGCCTCTCCCGCGGATCGGCAACCTTCTCGACGGCCTTCCCGTTACGGGCGTGAGCGTCGGCCGACGTCGGCGCATGGGATCGCCGTGCCTTGAGTGTTCGCGAAACCGTTCCTATCGTCGTCGAGACAACCGACTCGGTCGATCAGAAGCGCGCCTTCGACTACTGGCGCAGCACGGCACTGGCGCGCGTCGACGCGACGCCGCTGGCACCCGACATCCCGTTCGCGGCGGGCCGCCGGCTCGCGATCACCCGTCACGGCGCGATCCTGCACACCCTGAGCAAACCGATCGGGGTCGAGCGCACGACGCAGCACGTGCGCCGGGACGGGCGCGACGACATCGCGGTCGTGCTCCTCGTCCAGGGCAGCGGCTACATCGAGCAGGGCAACAGCGGCGCCGTGCTGGGCGCCGGCGACATCGCCGTCCATGCCATGGACCAGCCCTTCGCGATCGGCAGCCGCGATTCCTACGAGGAGATCCGCCTCCAGGTGCCGCGCGCCGCCTTCGTGAGCCAGGTCGGCAGCGTGCACGCCTTCGCCGGGCGCGGTCTCCGCGCGACGCCGCTCAGCGGCCTGTTCGCGACCTATCTGCGGTCGTTCTCCGAGACGGTCGGCGGTATGTCGGAGGCGGAAGCCGGCATCGCCCTCGAGGGCGTCCTGCACCTGCTGCGCGCCCTGGCCGACCGCCAAGGCGAGACGGCCGGCGACGAGCTGTCCGGGGACGCCGTGCGGGCCCTGGCCCTTGCCCATATCGAGCGCCGACTGCACGATCCCGCCTTCGGGCCGGAATCGCTGCCGACGGCTCTGCGGGTCTCGCGAAGCCGCCTCTACGCGGCTTTCACGGGCGACGAGGGCGTGGCGGCGAAGATCCGCGACGCCCGGCTCGACCGGGCCTACAAGCGACTCCGCGGCGGCACGCGGATCGGGTCGGTGATGACGAGCTGCGGCTTCACCGACGCGGCCACCTTCAGCCGCGCCTTCCGCCGCCGGTTCGGCGTGGCACCTCGGGACGTGCTGGAACGCCGCCCCTGACGGAGTCAGATGCGGCTGCCGCGCGGGTCGGAGACCGTCCGCCCGGGCGCGAACGCGCCCGCGAGCCGCTGCGCCACGCCGATCAACCCCAGGCCGAGGCGGATCGCGACGACGCCGACCCGCGCGATCCGGATCTGCCCGGGCAGCTGGCGCGGGCCGATCGGGCGGTAGGCGAGGCGCGGGCTGGCGCGCTCTGCCTCCGCGATGGCCTGACCCAGCGGGAGGGACGCGATGCGCCGCGCCTCCGGCGGAACGATGCCGATCGCCCGCGCCCAGCCGTCGCTCCGCGCGAGCGCCCCGCGCCCGTGCATCTGGCGGAATCGCCGCCGCCAGAGGTAGCGCCGCACGGCGCGCGGGAAGGTCTCCATCCGGGCATCGCAGAGCGCGTCGGGCTCCTCGCAGCGGGAGCGGATCGTGTCCGCCACGCCGCCCGGCGCGCGCCCGGCGAGGCGGGCCGAGATGGTCACGCAGACGTCGGTGGCGTGCCGGACCCGCAGCCCGTGTTCCAGCAGCCGGGCGATGAAGGCGCCGTCCTCGCCGAGCGGGATCTCGGGCATGCCGCCGACGGCGAGGTACGCGCTGCGGGTCACCGCGAGGGTCGCGCCGATCGCGGTCCGGTGGCAGGGCCAGGGGTCGTTCGGATCGGGATCGATCCGCGCCTCGGCCTCGGTGATCAGGGCGTCGTAGGTGTCCTCCAGCCGGCCGCGGGCGGGGAGCGAGGGCGGCAGCAGCGCCGCCTCCGCCGCGTCGAGCTCGACCCGGCCGGCCACAGCGTCGGCCCCGGCCTCGATCGCCGCGCGATTGCGCGCCACCCAGTTGGGCGGGACCCGGCTGTCGGCGTCGGTCGACAGGATGATCCCCGCATTCCCCGCATCACCCAGCCAGGCGGCGGCGGCGTCCATGGCCCGGCGCCGGGCCCATCCGGCATGGGCGCCGGAAAAATTCTCGACGGACACCCGGACCGGGATCGACAGCGTCGGCACCAGCGCGGTGACGAGGGCCTCGGTGCCGTCCGTGCAGTTGTTCAGGAACAGCACGAGCCCGACGCGCCCCGATTCAGCACCCTCCTGGGCGTCGATCGCCCGCAGGCACGCGGCGATCCGCTCCTCCTCGTTGCGCACGGGCACCGCCACGATCGCATCGGGACCCGGGACGTCTGACAAAGGGGGGCTCGACACCGGTGATCATCTCCGCCGGACCCGTCGTGCGGGTCTGGATCGGGCTTATGCCGGAGCTTCCCTGAACGGAACCGGACCGGGGAGATCCGGCGACGGGCCGTCGGTCAGAGGGTCTTCTCGACGAGGCCCTCGATCCATTCCGGCTGGGTCTCGCCGACCGAGCGGCCGACCTCGGTCGCGCCCTTGTAGGCGATCAGCGTGCTCTGCATCCGCACGTTCAGGCGGCGCAGCAGCTCCTTCTGGCTGTCGAAGTCGATGTCGAAGATCTGGAGATCCTTGAAACGCGGCTCGGCCGCGAGTTTCGCGAGGATCGGCTTCTGCGTCCGGCAGATCGGGCACCACGGGGCGCTGACCGCGATCAGCACCGGCTTCCCGCCCTTCTGCGCGGCCTCGAAGGCCGCGTCCGAGAACGGCCGGATCTCGCCCGCCAGGGCAGCGGTCGGGACCCCGAGCAGGGCCGGGCCGGCGAGGGCGAGGCCGACGAGCGCGAGGACGTGACGGCGGCTCTTCATGGCGTGCGATCCTCCCGCGACCCCGTCGGCGCGGGGGGCTGCTGGTGGCGGGATGCTACGTCGCGCGCCCGGCCCCGTCCCTGTGACCTGTGCGCCCCAAAGACGGAAAGCCCCTGCGCCGGATCACATTGTCGAGACGCCGGACGGCGACGCGTCGGACGACCGGTCCTCCGCCACGAGCGCCGCGATGTCGTCGGGACCCACCGCGTCGATCGGGCGCCGGATCTTCAGGGCCCGCGTGGGCGCGCCGGCGCGCATCACCAGCACGATCGTCTCCATGTCGGGGCAGCCCGGATCGGCGCAGGCGATCTCGTTGACCGCCAGCGTGTCGGCCTCGCCGAGGCCGAGGGCCGTCCGCAGATCCTGCTTCAGGCGCGCCGCGATCGCGGCGCGCTCCGCCGAGCGGGCCCGCCACGCCTTGAGGCTCACGAAAGCCATGCGCGATGCTCGTTGTCCTGCCGTGGAAGACCGGTTGCGGATGTGTAACACTGTTACAGTTATCCGGGGGCGGTCAAGCGTCGCCCCATGCGCCTGAAACAACCGTCGTGTTCACCGGTCATGTAGAGGCCGACCTCGGAAAAACCGACTTCGTTGGTCTTCGGACTCGACAGGGGCGTAGAGGTCCGGTGTGGTGTAATAGGCGCGCGAAGGATGTGAGATCTTGCGACCCTGGCGGGACGGGCCGGACGACCGGCGGAGCTACCATCACGGCAACCTGAAGGAGGCCCTACTGGAGGCCGCGCGCCGGTTCATCGCCGAGCGCGGGATCGGCGGCTTCACCCTGGTCGACGCCGCGCGGCTCGTCGGCGTAACGCCGGCCGCCTTGTACCGCCATTTCCGCGGCCGCGAGGCGCTCCTCGAGGAGCTGGCCGGGCGCGGCTTCGCGGAGCTCGCCGCGCGTCTGGCGCGGGCCCTCACGTCGCGCGGGACGCCGCTGGAGCGGTTCACCCGGATGGGTGAGACCTATCTCGCCTTCGCCGAGGAGGAGCCGGCCTACTACGCGGCGATCTTCGAGACCCGCGGGGGACCCGCCGGCGGGGCCGATCCCGACGCGCCGCCCGGCGCCTCCGGCGCGGAGGCGCGGCCGAGTCCCTTCGACCTGCTGGTGGAAGCGCTGCAGGCGACCTTCGTGGACGGATTCGGGGGCGTGGCGCCCCGCTTCATCGCCCTGGAGGTCTGGGCCCTCGCGCACGGCCTCGCCACCCTCTCGGCCGCCGGCCATCTGCCGCGCGGCCCCGGCTTCCCCGACAAGTACGAGCTGCTGCGGGCCGGAGTCCTCGCCCTGGTCCACGGGGCGGGGCGCCCCGGCGAGCGCGACGGCGGCGGTGGGCGCTCTTGAAAGGCCCCCGCCGGACCCGCATGTTAACCGCGTTCACATGAACAGCGGAGCACAGCCGTGACCTCTCAATCCTCCTCCCCCTGGGCGACCGGCAGGCTCTGCCGGTCCGGCCCGTTCCCGCGTCGGTCGCTGGAGATCGGCGCGATCGTGGTGGGCTTCATCTACTGGTGGCCGGTCGGCCTCGCGCTCGTGGCCTGGAAATTCGCGGGCTACCCGGCCTTCGCCGAGATGCGGGACGCCGCGCGCCGGACGATGTCGGGGTTCGAGGGCGGGCGCCCCGCGTCGCGCTTCGCCCGCGCCTTCGAGGCCGCGAACCGCGGCGGCAGCGGGAACGCCGCCTTCGACGAGTACCGCCGGGCCGAGCTCGACCGCCTCGAGGCGCAGCGCCGCGCCCTCGAGGAAGAGAGCCGCGCCTTCTCGGACTTCGTGGAGGAGCTGAAGCGCGCCCGGGACCGCGAGCAGTTCGACGCGTTCATGGCCAAGCGCCGCACCGAGGGTGGCGGCCGCGCGGTCTGATTCTGCGACGCGGCGTCCGGGCCCATCGGCCCGGACGCACCCCTGAATGCCGCGTGCCGTCTCAGGCCGCGCGGACGCGATCGAGGAACCGCGCCACCTCGCCGTTCAGGTGCTCGGACTGCTCCGAGAGCCGCGACGCCTCGGCCAGAACCTGCCCGGCGGCCTGACCGGTCTTCTCGACGGCCCCCGCGACGCTGACGATGCTGCGGGTCACCTCGCCGGTGCCGGCCGCGGCCTGACCGACGTTGCGGACGATCTCGTGGGTCGCCGCGCCCTGCTGCTCCACCGCCGCCGCGATCGTGGTCGCCACGCCGTCGATGTCCCGGATCCGGGCCGTGATCGTCCCGATCGCCGCGACGGCCTGGACGGTCGAGGCCTGCACCCGCCCGATCTGGCCCGCGATCTCTTCAGTCGCCTTGGCGGTCTGCTCGGCGAGCGCCTTGACCTCCGAGGCCACCACCGCGAAGCCGCGGCCCGCGGCGCCGGCGCGCGCCGCCTCGATCGTGGCGTTGAGCGCCAGCAGGTTGGTCTGGCCCGCGATGGTCGAGATCAGCCCGACCACGTCGCCGATCCGCGCCACT
>NZ_JBKFAL010000046.1:0-22258 GCF_053345625.1 Methylobacterium sp. D53M | reverse complement strand
CGCCCATCGCAATACACACACCTTCCCTCACCACGATCCGAAACGCCGACGGGCCGCTCTCTCCGAGAGCGGCCCGTCGGCGTTTCGCTGTTGGCCAGCCCGCCGCGGCCGCCTTACCGCGAAGTCATCTTCCCGCGAGCGTCCCGTAACCGCTCCCGCGCCATCATCCTCGAACCGCGCGTGGCCCATCGCCCACGCGGACGAAGCCGGTGACGGATCTCGCGCCCTCCGAGTCCTCCGCGCGCCGCTTCGGGACGGGTCGAGGTCCGCGGCCTCGGCCCGTCCACCACGACGGGGGAGGGGAGCGGCTTGACCATGTTGATGGAGATACGTTCCCCCGACCCGCGCGGCGCGCTATGGAACGGGGCCATGCGACTGCTGATCATCGAGGACGACCGCGAGGCGGCTGCCTATCTCGTCAAGGCGTTCCGCGAGACCGGACACGTCGCCGACAGCGCGCATGACGGCCTCGACGGGTACGCGCTCGCCCGGGAGGGCGAATACGACGTGCTGATCGTCGACCGGATGCTGCCGAAGCTCGACGGGCTGTCGCTGATCCGGTCGCTGCGCGAGCAGAACGTCGCGACCCCGACCCTGATCCTGTCGGCGCTGGGTCAGGTCGACGACCGCGTGAAGGGCCTGCGCGCCGGCGGCGACGACTACCTGCCGAAGCCCTACGCGTTCTCCGAACTCCTGGCGCGCACCGAGGCACTGGCCCGGCGGCAGGTCGGATCCGGCGCCGCGGAGGAGACGCGCTACCGGATCGGTGACCTGGAACTCGACCGGCTCTCGCACCGGGTGACCCGAGCCGGCCGCGAGATCCCGCTGCAGCCGCGCGAGTTCCGGCTCCTCGAGTACCTGATGCGGCACACCGGACAGGTCGTGACGCGCACCATGCTGCTCGAGCATGTCTGGGACTACCACTTCGATCCACAGACCAACGTCATCGACGTCCACGTCTCGCGCCTGCGCAGCAAGCTCGACAAGGGCTTCGCGTCGCCGATCATCCACACGGTTCGGGGCGCCGGCTACGTGCTGCGCTACGACGAGGGCGCGGCCGGGTGAGCGAGGTTTGGACCGACGCGCCGATCGCCCGCGAGACCGCGGCGGCGCGTTTCCAGAAGCTGTTCCGCACCACCGCGTTCAAGCTGTCGCTGGCCTACCTCGCGATCTTCGCCCTCTGCGCCTTCCTGGCGCTCGGCTACGTCGCGTGGAACGCCCGCGCGGTGCTCGACGACCAGATCGTCTCCACGATCGACGCCGAGATCAACGGGCTGTCGGAACAGTACAATGCCGGCGGCCTGCGGCGGTTGATCACCGTGGTGGAGCGGCGCTCCCGCGAGCCCGGCGCCTCGCTCTACCTCGTGACCACGGCCGGCGGTGACCATGTCGTCGGCAATGTCGGCTACGTGCCCGCCGCCGTGCTGGCGACGCCGGGCCAGAGCGAGACGCGCTACGGCCGCAACGACGCGGATGCCGAGGCGCACCGAGCGATCGTGCGGGTCTTCACCCTTCCGGGCGGGTTCCGCCTGCTCGTCGGGCGCGACACCGAGGAGCGCGACCGGCTGCGGGCGGTGATCGGGCGCGCCTTCATCACCTCGCTCGCCGCCGTCGTGATCCTCGGGGTGATCGGGGGCTGGCTGGCGGCGAGCCGGGTGCTGCGCCGCGTCGATGCCATGACCCAGACCACCCGCGCGATCATGGCCGGCGATCTCGACGACCGGCTCCACGTGGCCGGGAACGGCGACGAACTCGACCGTCTCGCATCGAGCCTCAACCAGATGCTGGAGCGCATCGGCGAGCTGATGCGCGGCATGCGCGAGGTCTCCGATAACATCGCCCACGACCTCAAGACGCCGCTGACCCGCCTACGCAACCGTGCCGACGAGGCCCTGCGCCGCGCCTCCACGCCGGAGGAGCTGCGTGCGGCGCTGGAAGCGGTGATCGAGGAGGGCGACGGGCTGATCCGGGTGTTCAACGCCCTCCTGATGATCGCGCGGCTCGAGGCCGGATCCGCTCGGGAGATCCTCGTGCCGCTGGATCTAGGCCAGACGGTCCGGAGCGTCGGCGAACTGTACGACGCGCTCGCCGAGGATCAGGGGCTGACGCTCGCCGTGCACGCGCAGGACGAACTCACGATCGCGGGCAACCGCGAGCTGATCGGCCAGGCCCTGGCCAATCTCATCGACAACGCCCTGAAATACGGGGCCGAATCCGCGGGCGCGGAGACCAGCGTGACGCTCGAGGCGTGGCGCGATGGGGAGTCGATCCGCCTCGCCGTCTCCGATCACGGTCCGGGCATTCCCGAGGCGGAACGGGCCCGCGTGCTCGACCGGTTCGTGCGCCTCGAGGACGCCCGTTCGCGGCCGGGCTTCGGGCTGGGCCTCAGTCTCGTCAACGCGGTCGTGCGCCTGCACCACGGGAGCCTGCGGCTCGCCGATAACGGGCCCGGCCTGCGGGTCGAGATCGCGTTTCCGGCCACGCCGCGCCCGCAGCCGGCCGCCGGTGACATCGTGCCCGCACCGCCTCCGCGCGACCCTGTGCCGGCATCCCCTTCCCGCGCTACTTAGGTCGCGACCTGTCCCACCGCGAGCGTGCCGTCCCCGACCGTTCGGCCGGGCGCCCGCGTCCCAGGAGGCTCCATGACTCTCAAGACCAAGACCGCCCTCGTCACCGGCTCGACCAGCGGCATCGGGCTCGCCATCGCGCGCGCCTTCGCGGCGGAGGGGGCCAACGTCGTCCTCAACGGGTTCGGGGACGCGACCGCCATCGAGGAGACGCGGGCCGGGATCGAGAGCGCCTACGGGGTCAAGGCCCGCTACTCGGCCGCCGACATGAGCAAGCCCGACGCGATCGCCGCCATGGTGCGCGAGGCGGAGGAGACCTTCGGGGCCGTCGACGTGCTGGTCAACAATGCCGGGATCCAGTTCGTCTCGCCGATCGAGGAGTTCCCGGCCGAGAAGTGGGAGCAGATCATCGCGATCAACCTGTCCTCGGCCTTCCACACGATGCACGCGGCGATCCCGGGGATGAAGACCCGGGGCTGGGGCCGGATCATCAACACGGCCTCGGCCCACTCGCTGGTGGCCTCGCCGTTCAAGTCGGCCTACGTGGCAGCCAAGCACGGGATCGCGGGCCTGAGCAAGACGGCGGCTCTGGAACTCGCGCCCCACAAGATCACGGTGAACTGCATCTCGCCGGGCTATGTCTGGACGCCGCTCGTGGAGGCGCAGATCCCCGACACGATGAAGGCCCGCGGCCTCACCAAGGAGCAGGTGATCGAGGACGTGATGCTGAAGGCGCAGCCGACCAAGGAGTTCGTTACCGTCGACCAGGTGGCCGCGCTGGCGGTGTTCCTGTGCTCCGACGCGGCGAGCCAGATTACCGGCGCCAACATCAGCATGGACGGGGGCTGGACCGCGCAGTAGCGCGACCGGCCTCGACAGGCCCGCCTCGTCCGAGGGCCGGCCCCGCCCGTGCCGGGCGGGGCCGCTCCCGGTCAGCGGCGGCCGTGGACCAGCAGGGCGAGACCGTAGCCCACCGCGCCCGCGATCAGCAGCGCGACCAGGGGATTCTCCTCCACCCGGGCGCCGACGGCGCTGCGCCCGTCGCGCAGGTACGAGCCGCCCCGCTGGTAGACGTCCTCCGCGACGTCGCCGGCGCGCTCGTAGGCGTCGCTCGCGTAGTCACCGGCCCGGTCGGCGATGTCGCGGGCCTTGTCCTTCACTTGGCCGTAGACGTTCTGAGCCTGGCCCTGGGCCTCGCGGAAACGTCCCTCGACCGAGTCGCGGTTGGAGCTCGCGAAGTCGCCGGCCGCGCCCTGAACCTTGCCGACAGCCTCCTTGGCGCCGCCGACGATCCGATCCGTATCCACCATGGCACTCTCCTGGACGTGAGCGCGGCGTCGCGACACCGGCGCCGCTCGTTACGCCGTCGTCCACCGAACGCGCGAGATGGCGTTTGTGCCCCCGATCGCCACGAAATTGTGCGCCTCGACCCGCGATCGCGGCGGCGGAGCGGGTCAGAGCCCGATCAGCTCGGCGATGGCCGCCGCGCCGGCGGCCGGAGAGGTCTCGCCCCGGGCGACGCCGGCCTCCGCCTCGGCCGTGCGGCGACGGACCTCCGGGGAGCCGACGAGGCGCTGGTGCAGGCGCTCGTCGACCAGCGCCCACATCCACTTCACGTCCTGGGCCCGGCGCTTCGCCTGGATCTCGCCGGTCGCCGTGAGCTTCTCCCGGTGGTCGACGATCTTCGCCCACATCGCGTCGAGGCGCAGGTTGTGGAAGCCCGAGATCGTGACCACCGGCGGCGTCCAGGTGGCCGAGGCCGGGGTCAGGATGTGCAGCGCCGCCCGGTATTCCGAGGCCGCCGCGTTGGCGCGCTGCTCGGCCTCTCCCGCATCGGCCTTGTTGACCGCGATCATGTCGGCGAGTTCGAGGATGCCCTTCTTGATGCCCTGCAGCTCGTCGCCCGCCCCGGGCAGCATCAGCACGAGGAAGAAGTCGGTCAGGTCGGCCACCGCCGTCTCCGACTGGCCGACGCCGACCGTCTCGACGAGGATCACGTCGAAGCCCGCGGCCTCGCAGAGCAGCATGGTCTCGCGGGTCTTGGCCGCGACGCCGCCGAGCGTGCCCGAGGAGGGGGAGGGGCGGATGAAGGCCTTGGGATCGTGCGACAGCCGCGCCATCCGGGTCTTGTCGCCCAGGATCGAGCCGCCGGTCCTGGAGGAGGACGGGTCGACCGCGAGCACCGCCACCTTGTGACCGGCCTCCGTGAGGTTCGAGCCGAGGGCGTCGATGGTGGTCGACTTGCCGACGCCGGGGACGCCGGTGATGCCGACGCGGATCGCCCGGCCGGTCTCGGGTAACACTGAGTCGATCAGGTTCGCCGCCAGCGCCCGGTGATCGGCGCGCTTGGATTCGGCCAGCGTGATGGCCCGGGCCAGAGCGGCGCGGTCGCCGCGCAGCAAGCGCTCGCGGAGACTCTCGATGTCGATGGACGGCGTCATGCTCCCTTCATGGCCGCGGCGACGGCCGCCGTCGAGGGGGAGAGCATCGGGGTCGGGGGATCGCCGGCCTGTGTCCCGTCCACCACAAGCCCGGCCGTGCCCGCTATTCACGCCGCGTCGCGGCGGTCGTGCCCCGCGATGGTCACGATCCTGGGCAACGGAAGGCGTCCCGCCCGAGCGTAACCGGATCATGTCGAGCCAGATCGTCTCACGCCGCATCCTTCTTCGCTTCGGAGCGCTCGCGGGCGCCGCGGGTCTCGCCCCGTCGCTCGGCGCCTGCGTCACCGACGACCTCGGGTCCGGGGCGGCGCTGCCCGAGAAGCAGTCGGCCCTCGACGTCATGCCGGTGCTGCTGGTCGCCACGACCCGCAAGCCCGTGGGCAACCCGCCCCGGCCGCCGTATTTCAGCAGCGACCGCGGCCGCGGCCTGAGCTTCGCCGAGGTGCGCCTGTCACCGCCCGACCGCTCGCTGCTCGGCAAGGTCTCGTCCGTCATCACCGGCGACTGGACCATCGGCGCGGTTCCGAAATCCGAATCCGGACCGGGCGCCGCCGAGGCCTTCGCCCAGGCGGCCCTCGGACGCGACGTGCTGATCTACGTCCACGGCTACCGCGAATCGTTCGAATCGGCCGCGGTCAGCGCCGCCCGGCTCTCGGACGGGATCCGGTTCCGCGGCGTCTCCGGCCTGTTCACGTGGCCGTCGGCGGCCGCGACCCTCGATTACAATTACGATCGCGAGAGCGCCCTCTGGTCGCGCGACGCCTTCGAGGACCTGCTGAAGGCGCTCGCCGCCTCGCCGAGCGGCGGCCGCATCAACATCGTCGCGCACTCGATGGGCACGCTCCTCACCCTCGAGACCCTGCGGATGCTCCGCGCCGAGGCGGGCGAGGCGGCGATGTCGCGGATCGGCGCCGTGGTGCTGGCCGCCCCCGACATCGACTTCGACCTGTTCTCCAACGGCGTCGCCCGCATGGGACCCGACGTCTCGAAGATCACGGTGATCTCCTCGACCAACGACCGGGCGCTCGAGCTCTCCGCCGCGCTGGCGGGGGGCGTGCGCGCCGGCGCCGCCGATCGCGCCAAGCTCGAGGCGCTCGGCGTGCGCGTCGCCGACGCCTCCGATTACGGCGGCGGCCTGATCAACCACGACCTGTTCCTCTCGAACCCGGACGTCCAGGGCGTGGTCAAGCGCGCCATCGCCCGCGGCGCCGGCGTCTGACGCTCACCCGGTCCGGGTCGCCATGCTCTGCGGCGGCAGGGGCTCCTCCGGCAGGACCGGCGCGTCGCCCGAGGCGTCCAGGTGGTCGATCCGGTCGGCCCAGACCCGGAAGCCCACCAGGGGATTCGGTCCGAACGTGTGGGTCAGCGGCACGTCCGCGGCGTCCCGGCCGTACGCGACCATGACCCGGCCGATCCGCGGGCTGTTGTTGCGCGGGTCGAACACGTGCCAGGCGCCGCCGAGGTAGACCTCCATCCAGGCCGCGAAGTCGCCCGCCGGGTGCGGCTCGGGCTCGCCGATGAAGCTGATATAGCCGGTGCAGTACCGGGTCGGGATGTTCAGGGCGCGGCAGAACGCGACCGCCAGGTGGGTGAAGTCCCGGCAGACGCCCCGCCCGCCCGCGTACGCGTCCGCGGCCGTGCGGTCGCGGTGGGCGAACTCGTAGCCGAACGCGATGTGGGCGTGGACGAAGTCGCAGACCGCCTGCACCCGGGCCCAGCCGGGCTCGGTATGACCGAAGAGACGCCACGCCTCGTCGGCCAGCAGGTCGGATTCGCAGTAGCGGCTGGGGAGCAGGAACACGATCGTCTCGGCCGGTAACTCCTCGATCGCGTGCTGCGCGGCATCCAGGTGCGCCGGATCGGGCCTCCCGCTGTCGCGGATCACGGCGTCGGTCCCGACGGTGAAGTTGCCGGCGGGCGCGGTCAGCCGGCCGCACAGGTTGCCGAAACCGTCGCGGTAGATCGCCACCGGGACAGGCGGATCGGTCCGGAGCGTGTCGGGCGCCTCCAGGGCGGCCGCCCCGGAGGGATGCACGTTGAGCATCACCACCATGGGCACGGGGTAGGGGAAGGCGTAGCGCATCTCGCAGCCGAGCCTGATCCGCATGCGCGGGTGATCCTTCGTGTTCGAGACTGTGGCCGCCCCGATGGGCGCAGGATCCGTGCCGCGCCGAATCGTGCGGGTCGGGCCGCGACGGGCTTGGCGGCCGTCCGCTTCACCCCTACAGCATCCCCGCGCGACGCTCGTGTCAGACGGACGAAACCGAGACGTTTCTTCCCGGGGCAGCGCGTCGCACCCGTGCGCTAGCCCGCGGACCGGGCGCGCCTGAGGACGGTTACGAGAGGGATGCCGGCCATGTTCACGCTCGAGATCGACGGCACCGCCGTTGCGGTGATCAACAGCGACGAGGCGTCCGCCAAGGACCTCTTCACCTGTGACGGCTTCAAGGAAGACATCCGGACCATGACGACCGGCGGGAAGCCGGTCTGGAACGGCACGTCGGCGCTCACGGTCCGGGCCGCCACCGAGGACGAGGTCGAGATCTTCGAGGACGCCCTCGCCGAGGACGACGGCGAGGGTGATTTCGTCGAGGATCCGCGCCACACCGGGACCGATTCGGACGACGAGGACGAGGCCGACATCGTCTTCCTCGTGGATATCGACGAGGACGAGGACGAGGCCGACGCCTGAGCGCGGCTGAACCTGACCGCCTCCCGGGAGGTTTCCGATCCGATCTGGATCGGAAACCGGGAGGACGGCATGGCTGACAGCAGACGGATCGTCGACGCGCTCGTGCGGTCGAGGCGCGGCGGGCTCGCCGCCGGTGCCGCCCTCGGCGGACTGGCGCTGATCGGCGGCCTCGCCTACCGGGCGCTGCGCGGGGCGCCCCCGCCCGAGGCCGGGGGCCCGGACTTCACGAAGGTCGACGAGGACGAGGCCCGGCTGATGCTGCGGGCCATGGTGGCGGCCACGACGGCCGACGGGATGGTCGACGCCGCGGAGCGCAGGCGCCTCGACGCCGCCGTGGCGGAGGCGGGCCTCGATCCCGACGGACGAGCCTGGCTCGAGCGCGAGCTCGCGGACCCGGCCGACGTCGACGCGATCGCCGACCGGGTCGCGGATCCCGACGCGGCGGCGCGGATCTTCGCGGCGGCGCGACTCGCCATCGAGCCCGACACACTCCAAGAGCGTCAGTTCCTCAAGATGCTGGCCGAGGCCCTCGACCTGCCCGCGGAGGCGGTCGAGCGTGTCGAGCGCGACATCGGAGCCTGACTGGCAACCTGCCCGAAGGGCGGATCTCCCACGGCGGCCGAGCTTCGTGCTAGGCTCCCGCGCGACGACGGGTCCGGAGGACGGCCCGCGCGCGGGAGGACGGGACATTTCATGGCAGGACTGTCAGTGCCCGCGCCCGGGCGCGCCCGCCGGCGGGCCTGCGCGCTGGTCGCAGCCATGCTGATCGCCGGCGGCTCCGCGCGCGCGGCCGATCCGGCCGCCGGCCCCCTGACGATCGCCGAGCAGGGCAGCTTCTTCGTCGGCGGCCGCGACGTCCAGTCCGACACGCTCTCGACGCTGCCGGCCTACGCGCCGTCGGGCACGATCAGCGTCGACCAGATCTACGTCCGCTATCAGGTCCCGGTGAATGCCGGACGGCCGCCGCTGGTCCTGATCCACGGCTGCTGCCTCACCGGCAAGACCTGGGAGACGACGCCCGACGGGCGCATGGGCTGGGACGAGTATCTCGTCCGGCGCGGCTTCCCGACCTACGTGATCGACCAGGCCTGGCGCGGCCGCTCGGCGGCGAGCCCGGCCCAGATCAACGCCGTGAAGACGGGGCAGGCCGACCCCAAGACGCTGCCGGCCGTGTTCTCGGCCGGGCGCGAGCCGGCCTGGGCGATCTTCCGGTTCGGGCCGGAATACCCGAAGGTGTTCCCCGGCATGCAGTTCCCCCTGGAGGCCCAGGGCGAGTTCTGGAAGCAGATGGTCCCGGACTGGTCGGCCGCCCTGCCGGTGCCGAACCCGACCGTGCCGGCCCTGTCGGAGCTCGCCAAGCGGCTCAAGGGCGCGGTGCTGATCTCGCACTCGCAGTCGGGGATCTACCCGTTCCAGACCGCCGCCCTCGATCTGACCGGCCTGCGCGCCATCGTGGCCATCGAGCCGGCCGCCTGCCCGGACCCGGCCAAGGACGACCTCGCGCCCTACAAGGACCTGCCGATCCTCGTCCTGTTCGGCGACTACGTCGACGCCTCGCCCCGCTGGGCGCCGCGGCTCAAGCAGTGCCGCAGCTTCGTGGCGGCCGCCAACGCCGCGGGCGGCAAGGCGGAGCTGATCCTGCTGCCCGAGATCGGCATCCACGGCAATTCGCACATGCTGATGCAGGACAAGAACAGCCTCGACATCGCCGACTGGCTGGTCGGCTGGATCGACAAGCGGGCGCCCGGCAAGTCCTGAGGCGTGCCGGTCGAACCGGTGTGCGTTCAAACGGTTCGGTCGCCACAACCGTCACCGCGAGCGCAGCGAAGTGACCCAGGGCTGCCCAGCTTCGGCGGTCGTCGCGGCGACTGGATCGCTTCGCCGCCCTCGCGAGGACGGCGGCGCGGATGATGGCGTCCCTGCCGAGGTCGGCGACGGGGCGTCTTCTCAGCCCGGCCTGTGCGTGCTGAGGAACGTGCCCATCCGCTCCAGCGCCCGCCGGATGTTCTCGGCCGAATTGGCGTAGGACAGGCGGAGGTAGCCCTCGCCGTGGACGCCGAAATCCGGACCGCCGATCACCGCCACGCCCGCTTCCTCCAGGAGGGTCGAGGCCAGGGCCTTCGCCTTCCAGCCGGTCCGGGCGATGTTCGGGAAGGCGTAGAACGCACCCTTGGGCGCGATGCAGGAGACGTTCGGCAGGGCGTTCAGCCCGTCGACCACGATCGCCCGGCGCCGGTCGAACTCGGCGACCATCTCGGCCACGCAAGCCTGCGGTCCGTCGAGCGCCGCGATGCCGGCCCACTGGGTCGCCGCGTTGACGCAGGAATGCGCGTTGACCGCGAGCTTGCGCGCCGCGTCGTAGAGCGGCTTCGGCCAGACCGACCAGCCGAGCCGCCAGCCGGTCATCGCGTAGGTCTTCGACGCGCCGTCGAGGTAGACCAGCCGGTCGCGGATCTCGGGATATTTCAGCAGCGAGTGGTGGGTCTCGCCGTCGTACGTCATGGTGCCGTAGATCTCGTCCGACAGCACCGCGACGTCGAGGTGCTCGGCGAGGCCCTTCACCAGGGCGTCGATCTCGGCCTTCGGCGTCACGCCGCCGGTGGGGTTGGCGGGCGAGTTGACGATCAGCAGCCGCGTCTTCGGCGTGATCAGCGCCAGGGTCTCGGCCGCCGAGAAGGCGAAGCCGTTCTCCTCGCGGATCGGCACCGGCACGGGCGTCGCCCCGGTGAACTCGATCATCGAGCGGTAGATCGGGAAGCCGGGGTCCGGATACAGGATCTCGGTCCCGGGCGCGCCGAACATCAGGATCGCCATGAACATGGTGACCTTGCCGCCCGGCACGATCATCACGGAATCCGGCGAGACCTCGACGCCGTGGCGGCGGTGAATGTCGCGGGCCACCGACTCGCGGAGCTGCGGGATGCCGACCGCCGGCGTGTAGCCGTGGTGCCCGTCGCGCAGGGCCTTGATCCCAGCCTCGACCACGTGGGCGGGCGTGGGCATGTCCGGCTGGCCGATGCCGAGGTTGATCACGTCCCGCCCCTGCGCGGCGAGGGCCTGGGCCCGCGCCAGAACCGCGAAGGCGTTCTCCTCGCCGATGCGCGAGAAGGCCGGGACCACGTGCAGCATCGCGCCCTCCGGGCGGTGGGACGTCAGTGCTTGGACCGCTCCGAGAGCTTCATCGCGCCGAACGACATCGCCGCGGCGATCGCGCCCAGGATCACGAAGGTCTTCACGGAGGCGTAGAACAGGTCCGGGTTGATGCCCTCATCGGTGTAGAGCACGAGCCCGATGGCCGCGAGCGGCAGCGAGATGAGGGCGAAGAGCGGGACGAGCGGGTTCATGTTCGGCACTCGGGATCCGGCGCGCGGCTGACCGCGGCCCTGGGAAAGCGCCCCTGCATATCACCGTGCTGCGAAGGTTGGGACCCCGCGAGCTGCAGTTTTTCGCCGGCTCGCCCGAACGCTCATGGATGCGCAATCATTTCGCGCAACAGTGGCGTCTCCGGGAGGGCGGACACGTATGCGTTGGGCATCGGTCGATTCGAAAGGCAAGGGAGCGGGGAGTTCAGGCTCCAGATCCTCCAGCGTCGAGACGCTGGCGCTCCATATCGGGCGGCTGCTGCGACATCCCGCCTACCGGCGCGAGTCGGTCGTGAGCCCGCTCCTGCGGCGCCACCTGCCGTTCGAGGCCGGCTACGCCTGGAACGGCGAGGCCGGCCTGCGCGCCCGGCTGACGAGCGCCGCCCTCGACGAGGCGAGCATGGATCACCTGATCCGCAACGTGCAGGCCGAGTTCCTGCGCCTGCGCCGGCCCGCCGATACCTGAGCCGGATCCGGCTCAGGCCGGGACCCGGACGGTGGCCCGCAGGCCACCCAGCGGGCTGTCGTGCAGGGTTATGTCGCCGCCGTGGGCCCGGGCGATGTCCCGGGCGATCGACAGGCCCAGCCCGGAGCCGCCGGCATCCTGGCGCGCGTCATCGAGCCGCACGAACGGCTTGAACACGTCCTCGCGGCTCTCCGCCGGAATGCCGGGCCCGTCATCGTCGATCGAGACGAGGAAGGTCCGGGCCTCCAGCCGGCCGGAGATCGCCACCGTCTCGCCGTAGCGAACGGCGTTGGCGGCGAGGTTGAACAGGCAGCGCCGGAAGGCGCCGGGCCGCACCGTGACCTCTGGCGCGCCGGCGAGATCGACCGCGGAGACGTGGGCGCCGAGGCGCTCGACGTCGGTCCGCAGGTCCTCCAGCAGGGCGCGCATGTCGGTGGGCGTCGCGGGCTCGGCCGAATCGCCCCGCGCGAAGGCGAGGTAGCCCTCCAGCATCCGGCTCATCTCGTCGACGTCGCGGCTGAGATCCTCGATCTCCTCGGTCTGCTCGATCAGCGCCAGGGACAGGCGGAACCGGGTCAGGATGGTGCGCAGGTCGTGGCTGACGCCGTTCAGCATCGTCGTCCGCTGCTCCATCGCCCGCTCGATGCGCCGCTTCATCTCAATGAAGGCGTGGCCGGCCTGACGCACCTCGCGGGCGCCGCGGGGCCGGAACTCGATCTCCCGCCCCTTGCCGAAGCCCTCCGCCACGGCGGCGAGCCGCAGGATCGGCTTGATCTGGTTGCGCAGGAACAGGATCGCGACGCCGAGCAGCACCAGCGACGAGCCGATCATCCACACGAGGAAGATGTGCGAGTTCGACGCGTAGGCCTGGCTGCGCCGGGCGGTGATGCGCATCACCCCGTCGGGGATCGCCACGCGGATCTCGATCAGGTTCGAGCGCCCGACCGTGTCGATCCAGAACGGTCTTCGGATCTGGCGCTTGATCTCGTCGGACAGGGCCTCGTCGAGGATCGAGAAGAACGGGCGCGGGCCCGGGGGCGGCAGCTTGGCGCCCTTGAGGATGTCGAGGTCGAGGTTCAGCCGCTCCCCGGCGATGCGCGCGAGGGTCTCGGCATCCTTGTCCTGCGGGTAGCTCTCGTAGATGTCGATCAGCGCGGCGACGTCCGCCGTGACCGCCGCCGACAGGCGCTTGGTCACGAGCTGCCAGTGCCGCTCCATGAAGGTGTAGGCGATCACCGACTGGAGCAGGACCACCGGCGCGATGATGATGATCAGCGAGCGGGCGTAGAGGCCCTTCGGCAGGACGTCGCCGATCGCCCGGCTGACACGCTTCCACAGGCGGCGCGGGGGCGAGCGCGGCGGCTCCTTGCGGAGCGCCCGGGCGAGGGCGGGATCCGGGGCGTTCATGGGGCTGGGCGCCGGGGCCGGGCCCATCGGGCGAGAGGGGCCTCGGTTTCAGCGAAACGTCCACCCCACGCCCTCATCCTGAGGGGACCGCGCCAGCGGGCCTCGAAGGAGGGCTCCAGGGGGCGCGCGGCCGGCTGGAGGGCTCCTTTGAGGCCTCCGCTGCGCTCCGGCACCTCAGGATGAGGCTGTGGTTTGGACATGCCGGACACTAATCGGGGCGCCGTCTCCGCGAAAGATCGTGGGTGCAGAGTATGGCCGACCGACGATCTCGGCCAATGTTTCCTGACGCGCCCTTCGGCATGAGGGCTTCTTGCACCGCGGCACGCGGGCCATACCTGTGAGGGGCGGGGGGCGCCCGCCGGCCGGAAGTCCACGAGGCCATGCTCAGCACAGACACAGACATCCTCTCCGCCGCCCAGTCCTGGCGGCGCGACGGCCGCGCCGTGGCCCTCGCCACGGTGATCGAGACCTGGGGCTCGGCCCCCCGACCGGTGGGCAGCCACCTCGTGGTCGACGGCGAGGGCAATTTCCTCGGCTCCGTCTCCGGCGGCTGCGTCGAGGGCGCGGTGATCACCGAGGCGATCGAGGTGATCGAGGCGGGCGTGCCGCGCGTCCTCGAGTTCGGCGTCGCGGACGAGACCGCGTGGCGCGCCGGCCTGTCCTGCGGCGGCCGGATCCGGGTCTTCGTCGAGCGGGTCGACTGATGCGCGGCGATGTCCTGGCGGCGCTCAACGACGCGCGGGCCGCGCGCCGCGCCGCGATCCTCATCACCGACATCGCCGACGGCGCGCAGCGCCTCGTCGGCGAGGACGCGATCGCCGCCGATCCCCTCGCCGACGTGCTGGCGAAGCACCTCGCCTCCGGCAAGAGCGGCCTCGTCGAGGCGGACGGGCGGACCCTGTTCCTCACCGTGCAGGTGCCGCCGGTGCGGCTCGTGGTGGTCGGCGCGGTCCACATCTCGCAGGCCCTGGCGCCGATGGCCGCGGGGCTCGACCTCGCGCTCACGGTGATCGACCCGCGCACCGCCTTCGCGACCCCCGAGCGCTTCCCCGGCACCGCGCTGGTCGCCGAATGGCCGGACGCCGCCCTCGGGACCAGCGTGCCGGTCCTCGACCGCTACTGCGCCCTCGCGGCCCTGACCCACGATCCGAAGATCGACGATCCCGCGCTGAAGGCGGCGCTGACGGCCGAGTGCTTCTACGTCGGCGCCCTCGGCTCCCGGAAGACCCACGCGGCGCGCGTCGCGCGGCTCACCGAGGCCGGCTTCACGCCGGCGCAGATCGGCCGGATCCGCGCGCCGATCGGCCTGCCCATCGGCGCCGTGAGCCCGGCCGAGATCGCCCTGGCGGTGCTCGCCGAGCTCGTCGCCGCCCTGCGCCGCGTGCCCCGCCCGGAGGTCGCGTGAGGTTCGGAACCGTCCCGGTCGCGGACTCGGCCGGGCTGATCAGCGCGCACACGGTGCGGCGGGCCGACATCACCCTGCGCAAGGGCGCCGTCATCGCCGCGGAGGCCGCCGCCGGCCTGGCGCGGGCCGGCCTGTCGGAGATCGTGGCGGCCACGCTCGAGCCCGGCGACGTCGGCGAGGACGCCGCCGCGGCGCGGCTCGCCGCGCGCCTGCGCGGGCCGAACCTGCGCGTCGAGGCGCCCTTCACCGGCCGCAGCAACCTGTTCGCCGAGACGGCGGGGGTGCTCACCCTCGATCCGGCCCGGATCGACGCGGTCAACGCCGTCGACGAGGCGGTGACGGTGGCGACGCTGCCGCGCTTCCGGCCGGTGGTCGAGGGCGAGATGGTCGCCACGGTGAAGATCATCCCCTACGCCGTGCCGGGCGCCGTGCTGGCCCGGGCCTGCGCGGCCGCGGAGGGCGACGTCCTCGGGGTGGTGCCGTATCGCCGCCGCCGGGTGGCCGTGGTCTCGACGCGCCTGCCGAGCCTCAAGGAGACGACGATCGACAAGACCCTCCGGGCCCTGGCCGACCGCCTCGCGCCCGCGGGCGCGGCGATCGTGGCCGAGACCCGGGTGCCCCACACCGCCGCCTCCGTGGCGGCGTCCCTGGCGGAGATGATCGATCGCGCCGGGGCCGACCTCGTGGTGGTGTTCGGCGCCTCGGCGATCGCCGACCGGCGCGACGTCATCCCGGCCGGCATCGCGGCGGCGGGCGGCCGAGTCGACCATCTCGGGATGCCGGTCGACCCCGGCAACCTGCTCCTCGTCGGCGCCCGCGGCGGCGTGCCGGTGATCGGCGCGCCGGGCTGCGCCCGCTCGCCCAAGGAGAACGGCTTCGACTGGATCCTCCACCGCCTGCTGGCGGACCTGACCGTCACCCGGGCCGACATCGTCGCCCTCGGCGTCGGCGGCCTGCTGATGGAGATCGTCTCGCGCCCGCAGCCCCGCGCCGGCGGCGCGGCCGCGGCGGACGAGCCGGATCCGGGGGCGGAGGACAGGGATGCCTGAGATCGGCACGATCCTGCTCGCCGCGGGCCTCGGCAGCCGGTTCGGCGCCGCGCCGAAGCTGCTCGCGCCCCTCGACGGGCGGCCGCTGGTGCGCCACGCCGCGGAAGCCGCGCTCGGCGCCCGTGCCAGACCGGTGGTCGCCGTGCTCGGCGCGCACGGGGCGGCGGTCCGCGACGCGCTGGCGGGGCTCGACCTCGTCCGCGTCGACAATCCGGACTACCGCTCCGGCCTCGCGAGCTCGCTGCGCGCCGGCCTCGCGGCGCTGCCCGCCACCTGCACGGCCGCCATCGTCGTGCTGGGCGACATGCCGCGCGTCACCGCCGCGCATCTCGACCGCTTGGCGGAGGCCTTCGCGGAGGCGTCCGCGGGCGCCGCGGAGCCGCCTGCGGCCGTGGTGCCGGTGCAGGCCGGCCGGCGCGGGAACCCGGTGCTGCTCAACCTGCGCCGCCTCGGCCCAGACATCGCCCGCCTCGCCGGCGACCACGGCGCGGGGCCGCTCCTGAGGGGGCGGCCGGACGTGCTGGAGATCCCGGGCGACCCGGCGACCGCCCTCGACGTCGACACGCCGGACGCGCTGGCCGCTCTGGGCGATCAGCGCCCCGCCGCGTCGCGCCCGCGCGCGGCCTTCGCCTCGGCCCGGCACCGGTCCGAGCAGTAGCGGACCTCGTCCCAGACGCGCTCCCATTTCTTGCGCCACGCGAACGGGCGGCCGCACTGGGCGCAGATCTTCTCCGGCAGATCGCCCTTGCGGCGCATCGGCGGCATCGCGGCTCCTCCCGGCCTATCCGGGCCGGCGCGCGTCGGGGCCGGTCCCGGCCGCCCGGCGCAGGCGCGCGTCCAGGACGTGGGCGAGGCCGAGCATGATCGCGATCCCCCCGACATTGACCGCGATCTGCAGCGGCCAGGTGGGGTCGAAGGTCCGGTAGAGGATGCGGCCGATCAGCGCCGCCAGGCACCCGGCGGCGAAGATCTCCAGCGAGTGCCGCCCGCAGGCGTCGACGAGGCGCAGCCGCCGCCACCGGCTCGCGCGGGCCACGGCGGGCGCGCTGAACAGCAGGTAGGCCAGCGCCAGCATGTTGATCAGGCGCAGGGGCGCGACGTGGCTCTTGTCGGGCGGCCCGATCGCCAGCGGCCGGAGGTCCGGAAGCCCCCACTCCGCCCAGGACCCGCCCTGCAGGAACGCGAAGGCGAGGTAGGCCGTGGCCGCCGCCACGGCCCATCCGCGCCGCGGCAGCAGGCCGTCATGGGCGCGGACCGTGACCGCGAGCGCCGCGCCGATCACGAACAGGAACTGCCACGCGAAGGGGTTGAAGTACCACCCGTCATCCACCGCCGCGGCGTTCGGGAGGTTCAGCTGGTGATCGACGTTGGCGGCGAGCCAGAGGGCGCCCGACAGGCCCAGTACGCCCCAGATCCCGCGCCGCATCCCGAGATAGATCAGCGGGAACAGCGCCAGCAGCAGGATGTAGAGCGGCAGGATGTCGAGGTAGTTCGGCAGCGCGTTCAGCGCGAGGCCGCGCAGCAGGCCCGGCAGGAGACCCATCTGCAGCAGCGGCGCGACGCCGAATCGCGGCGTCAGGCCGGTGAGGTCCATCCAGATCCGGACGATGACCAGGGTCGCGAGCAGCAGCCCGGCCTGGAACAGGTAGATGCGCAGGCAGCGCTTGGCGATGCGCGTGAGCGCCGTCCGGATCCCGGCGCGCCGGAACAGCCCGCCGTAGGCGATCATCGACGAGTAGCCGGCCAGCAGCACGAAGATCTCGGCCGCGTCCGAGAACCCGAAATTGTGCAGCGTCAGCAGGGCCGGTGCGTTGCGCGGGATGTGGTCGATGAAGATCGTGAGGAGCGCGAGGCCGCGCACCACGTCGACCCGCGCGTCGCGCGCGGGCTTCGCCGGCCGTGCCTCCGCGGGCGGTGGGGGGAGCGCCCGCGGTTCCGCGGCGCCGGGCCGTTCGAGATCGTCGAGGCGCGTCACTCAGCCCATCACCGTGGCGCTCTCCGTCCGGACGCGGAGCGGCCGGGGCCGCGGTGCAACCATAGCGCGCCGGCCGCCCGAGGCCCCGCCAATCACGCGCCTTTGTTCGGATGTGCACAACGGCGGGGTCGCACCGATGATCCGCCCGTCGCGGCGGCCGTTGGCCGCGCCGCCCCCTCGCGTCGCGGCAAGGCGCGGTATAGACGCGGCCGACGATCCCGGTTCCCGGCGCCCGCGCCGGCACGGGGCGCGTCGCTGGGTTCGTGGCAGGGTTGAGGGCAAGGGGCATGCGCGTCCTCGTCACCGGAGCGGGAGACTATCTCGGCCGCCGCCTGCTCGAGGCGCTGCGTCGGGACCTGCCGCCGGGCAGCCCCATCCTCGGCCTCGACCGGAGCCCGCCACCGTCCCTCGACGGCGTGACGCTGAGGGCCGTGGACCCGTTCGACGCGCGCGAGCTCGCCGAGACGGTCGCGGCCTTCGACCCGACCTGCGTGTTCCACCTCGCGGCGCTGGCCTCGGTGGCGCAGTCGAGCGAGACGCCGTCCTACGCCTGGCGGGCGGAACTGCTCGGCACCCTCAACCTCGCCGAGGCGGTGGCGCGGACCCGCGCGGCGCTGGTCTTCCTCAGCTCCACGGTCGTCTACGGCGAGGTGTTCCGCGCCTGCCCGCGCCCGGACGAGAGCGTCACGCCGCGCCCCGACACGATCTCGGGCCGGACCAAGAACGCCTGCGAGTACATCCTCCGCGACGTGCTGGCGAATGCCCGGATCAAGCATCTCGTGCTGCGGCCGTCGAACTACATCGGGGCCGGACAGAGCGAGACCTTCGTGGTCGCCTCCTTCGCCGGTCAGATCGCCCGCATCGAGCGGGGGCTGGCGCCGCCGAGCCTGGAGGTCGGCGACCTCTCGGCGGGGCGCGATTTCCTCGACGTGGCCGACGTCACCGCGGCGTGCCTGCGCGTGATCGCCCGGATCGACGAGCTGCCGGACGGCGGCATCTTCAACGTGGGATCGGGGGTCGTCACACCGGTCTCCGACATCCTGGAGACGCTGCGCGGCCTGACGGAGGCGCGGTTCGACCTGCGCGTCGCGCCCGGCCGGGTCCGCCCGGCGGGCGTGCGCAGCGAGGGCTGCGACCCCGCGGCCTTCGCGACCGCCACCGGATGGGCCCCGGCCATACCGCTCGCGCAGAGCCTGGCGACGATACTGGCGGAGGCGCGGGCGCGCCTCCGGTGATCCGTTACCGGGCAGAGGTGACGGCAACGCCCTCGGACGGGCGCGCGGCTCCGGAACGCCGGCGGCGCCCCGGAGCCGCGACCGGTCTCAGCGCGAGAAGCGCTTGTACTTGATCTTCTTCGGCATGATCGAATCCGCCCCGAGCCGGCGCACCTTGTCGGCCTCGTAGTCGGAGAAGTTGCCCTCGAACCACTCGACGTGGCTGTCGCCCTCGAAGGCCAGGATGTGCGTGGCGATGCGGTTCAGGAACCAGCGATCGTGGCTGATGATGACCGCGCAGCCGGCATAGTCCTCCAGCGCGTCCTCGAGGGCGCGCAGGGTCTCCATGTCGAGGTCGTTGGTCGGCTCGTCGAGGAGCAGCACGTTGGCGCCGCCCTTCAGGGTCCGGGCGAGGTGCACCCGGTTGCGCTCGCCGCCCGAGAGGGTGCCGACCTTCTTCTGCTGGTCGGGTCCCTTGAAGGCGAAGGCCGCGCAGTAGGCGCGCGAGTTGATCTCGCGTTTGTTGAAATAGATGATGTCGTTGCCGCCCGAGACCTCCTGCCAGACCGTGGCGTTCGGGTCGAGGGCGTCGCGCGACTGGTCGACGTAGCCGAGCTTCACGGTCTCGCCGACCTCGATCTTGCCGTTGTCGGGCTTCTCCTGGCCGGTGATCATCTTGAACAGGGTGGTCTTGCCGGCCCCGTTCGGGCCGATCACACCGACGATGCCGCCCGGGGGCAGCTTGAACGACAGGTCCTCGATCAGCAGCCGGTCGCCGAACGCCTTGCTGAGGTGCTCGAACTCGATGACGTTGTTGCCGAGCCGCTCGTCGATCGGGATGACGATCTGCGCGGCGGCATCGACCTTGTTGTTCTGCTTGGCGACCAGCTCCTCGTAGCGGGTGATGCGGGCCTTCGACTTGGACTGGCGCGCCTTCGGCGAGGCGGCGATCCACTCCTGCTCGCGGGCGATGGAGCGCTGGCGGGCCATGTCCTCCCGGCCCTCCTGCTCCAGGCGCTTCTGCTTCTGGACCAGCCACGCCGAGTAGTTGCCCTCGTACGGGATGCCCTTGCCGCGATCGAGCTCCAGGATCCAGCTCGTGACGTTGTCGAGGAAGTAGCGGTCGTGGGTCACGATCAGGATCGCGCCCGGGTACTGGCGCAGGTGGCCCTCCAGCCAGTTCACCGTCTCGGCGTCGAGGTGGTTGGTCGGCTCGTCGAGCAGCAGCAGCTCCGGCTCCCACAGGAGCAGGCGGCAGAGCGCGATGCGGCGGCGCTCGCCGCCCGACAGGGTGGCGACAGGCTGCTCGTCGCTCGGGCAGCCCAGGGCCTCCATGGCCTGGTCGACCTTCGAGTCGAGTTCCCAGAGACCCAGCGACTCGATCCGGTCCTGGAGCTCGGTCATCTCGTCGGCGGTCTCCTCCGAGTAGTTCATGGCGAGCTCGTTGTAGCGGTCGAGCATGGCCTGCTTCTCGGCGACGCCCTCCATCACGTTCTCGCGGACGGTCTTGTTGGGGTCGAGCTGGGGCTCCTGCGGCAGGTAGCCGACGCGCGCGCCCTGCGCGACCCAGCCGTCGCCGGTGAACTCCTTGTCGATGCCCGCCATGATCTTCAGCAGGGTCGACTTGCCGGCGCCGTTGATGCCCAGCACGCCGATCTTGGCGTCCGGGTAGAAGGACAGGTTGACGCTATCCAGGACCTTCTTGCCGCCGGTATAGGCCTTGGTCAGGCCCCGCATGTGGTAGATGAATTCGCGAGCCATCGCGGATCGTCCTCGGCGCGTTGTTCGGGACCGCGCGGATCGTGCCAGCGGCACGGGGCAGGCACCGGGCCTCAGCACCCGTCCTGGACGCGCGTCCCTACGATATAGGAATGACCCTCTCCGAGTATCAGGCCCGCCGGGACGCGGCAAGGACGCGGCAAGGACGGGCCCGCCGCCGGCGGGCGCCGGAACGCTCACGCGAAGGGGTTCTTGACCGTTCCCGGCGGCGCGTCCGGCACCTCCGCCACCGCGTCCGGCAGGTCGGACGCCTCCAGGGCCTTCACGATCGCGTCCAGCGTCTCCCGGAGCAGCCTGGCCTGCTCCAGGCCGGTCCGGTCGCGGGTCAGGTCGAGAGACCCGTGCAGGGCGATGCGGTCCTTGCCGTTCTCGAAGCTCAGGGCGCCGACGGAGCGCACGCCGGCATCGTCGGCGAACGGCGCGAAGCCCCGGGTGTTTGGGCTCTCGCTGTCCCGGCTCTCGCTGTCCGGGCTCCCCCTCTTGGGCCGGGCGCGTCGCTTGTCCTCGGGCATCGGGTCCTCTCAGAAGAACGTGCGCAGGAAGTCGCGGACGAGCTTGCGCAGGGCGCGGGTGAGTTCGCGCTCGAGCCAGTCCTGCCAGGTCTGCTCGTGCCGGGGCCGGCGCTCCTCCGCGCGGGCGGAGGCCTGGGGATCCGGCAGCCCCATCGCGGTGGCCCGGGCCGCGGGCGGCAGGCCGGGAAAGACGTCGATGCCGGCTTCCTGGCGGAGATCGTCGATCGACAGGGCGCGCCAGTCCTTCGAATCGTCGTTCCGGGCGAGGTAGGCGCCCGCCTCGCCGCGGGACGGGTCGTAGACGGCCTTGAACAGCTGCGTCGGGACGAGCACGCCGCCCTTGATCTGCTGCACCGCGTCGCCCGCGAAGATCACCCCGGTGACGACGAACAGCGCGCCCCGGCGGGTGGCCAGGCGCCGGGTGCTCTCCTCGATATCCGCCCAGAGTCCCCGGTTCAGGACGCGGTTCTGCGGCACGATGTTGGCGAGGCTGAACGACTCGGCCTGGGCGGCGAGGGTCGGCATGTCCCCGGCCGGCGCGAGATGGCCCCGGTCGAACCCGCTGCGGACGTAATCCTCCAGCGCGGCGCGCTGATCCTCTGGCAGGCGCGTCTCCTCGTGGAAGGAATCGTCGCGGGCCACCGCCCGGGCCGCCGCGACGCTGGCGCGGGTGAGGTGCTCGGCGGCGTAGAGCGGCGTGCGCGTCACGCCCGAATGCAGGACCGCGAAGGCCTCGAAGCACAGCGGGACCGCGCGGACGGCGAGCTTCGGATTCGTGAGGACGGGCGTCTGCCCGTCCGCGAACAGGGCCGGACAGGAATCCTGGGCTCGGACCGGGAGCGGGCCCAGCGCGAGGGTGAGGACCGCGGCGGCGAGCGTCGGTGCCCGCATCACCAGCAGACGCGGACCCGGCGGACGCCCTCCGGGGTCGGGCGGTCCCGCCACGCGCAGGGCCGGCCGACGCTGTTGCTGAACGGGCGGGCATCGCGATCGGGACCGCCCGGCGCGACCCGCGCCGGGCAGTCGCCGAGGAAGTTGCAGAGGAAGTCAAGATTGCCGTCCGGCGGCCGCGGCTGGGCGTAAGCTTGGCCGTGACCCGTAATCGCGAACATGAGCAGGATTGTGCACAGACGAGCCGGATTCAAAGGCGAACCTCTTGTGGCGTTAAGGGCACGTGACTGAAAAAAACGCCGGCCCGACATTGATCGCGCCGCCGATCGTCCGTAACTGGCACTATCATGACAGCGACGGACGGGCGGGTTCTAGCATGAACGCGTGTCCCCGGGCTGCTGGCGTCGCGGTTGCCGAGGGCCCGTGACGGAGCCGTCGCCATACTCGAACGAACGGATGCGAGCATTGGCACTCTCCCCTGAGCAATCGGCGTTGCTG
>NZ_JBKFAL010000045.1:0-25056 GCF_053345625.1 Methylobacterium sp. D53M | reverse complement strand
ACCCGCGCAGGCCGGTTCGGCTTCAGCCCGGTGCGGTCGTCCGCGCCGGGCTTTTCTGTGCCGGTGCGTCCCCGGACCCGGCCGCGGGGGCGGGGCGCAGGATCGCCCCGTATCCGTCCTGCGCGTCGCCGACGAAGCGGATGCCCGCCCCTTCGAGCACCGTGCGGATCGCCGCGAGGGTCCGGCTGCGGGGCTGGACCTGCTCGCTCTCGATCATGTTCAGGGTGACGACGGAGACCGCGGCGCGGCTCGCGAGAACCCCTTGCGTCCACTTGAGAAGTCCGCGGCCGGCGCGGATCTGGGCGGCAGTGATCATGGGCCGGAGATCGCCCGAACTGAAAGAATTTTCAAGTTTCCGGTTGACGCAGGCCGAGCGCGACCGTATCCACCGCGCCATCGGCCTGCCGGGCCGGTGATCTGAAGTGACCGTACGCTCCTCGTATCCGCGGCCCGCGCGCCGCGGCGGAAGAGTCCGGTTCCCTTCGCAACGGTCGCCGCTGGCAGCCGATCGCAGTTCACCGGCGCGGGCCGGAGACGCTCGGTTATCCCTGTCACGGATCCCCCCGAGCCTCATCGACACGCCCGCGTCACCCGAAGCCCCGTTCGGACGGAGCATGGCATGAAACAGCACGACGGCATCGACGTCGCGGCGTTCGCCCGTCCCGGGCTGATGCGACCGTTACGGTCGTATCGCGGGGCTCTCGGCCCGAGAGGCTGAGCGCGTCTCGAGGACCCTGCGGGCCGGCAGGGGACGGTTATCATCGGTAGAGCGCCGCGGGCTTGTCCCGCGGAGGTTGCGGGTTCGATCCCCGTCGGGGGCCGCGAGGTCGCCGGAGCTCATGCCCGTCCCCGACACCACGACCGCAGGGCCCCGCGAGACGACCGGGGCGCCGACCGTGCGCGGATCCCGGCCGACGATGCGGGCCGGAGAGGAACGGTTATCTTCACCGAAGGGAGGTCGCGGGTTCGAATCCCGCCGGGCCGCGAGGCCCGTAGCTCAGCCCGGATAGAGCGCCCGGACACCGTTCCTCACGCCACGCCCGCATCGCCCGGACGCGGGCCGGAAGACGAAGGTTATCGGGATCCGAGGGGTGCGGGTGCGAGTCCCGCCGGGCCGTCAGGCCCGTAGCTCAAGCAGAGCATCGGATAAGCCCTTCGTCGCCGCCACGCCCGCGCCCGGCCGGACGGAACCCCGCCACCGACCACACGAGAGACCGGCCGCGCGCGAGCGGCGGTGGACGACGCGCCGCGGCCGCGTCCCCGCCCGACCGCGCGCGCCGGGACGCGCCACCGGCCGGCGATCGGCCGCGATGGAGAGAGGAGAGACCGAGAGGAGCCCGCCATGACGAAGCTCGCACAGATGTTCCGGCTCCGCGCCACCCCGCAGACGGAGCCGATCCCCGGCACGGTGCCGAACGCCGCCGGCGGCCACGCCTTCGCGGTCGGCGACTGGGCGCGGCTCGACCGCTTCCTGGTGCTCGGCTCCGAGGGCGGCTCGTACTACGCGAGCCCGCGCGCCCTGACCGCCGCGAACGCGGCGGCGGTGCAGCAGTGCATCGCGCGGGACGGCGCCCGCGCGGTCGCCGCCATCGTGGCGGTGAGCGAGGGCGGCCGGGCTCCGAAGCCGGATCCGGCGATCTTCGCCCTGGCGCTGGCCGCCGCGTCGGCGGACCTCGCGACCCGGCGCGCGGCGCTCGCGGCCCTGCCTCGGGTCTGCCGCACCGGCACGCACCTGTTCCAGTTCGCCGCCTCCGTCGAGGCGATGCGCGGCTGGGGCCGGGGTCTGCGCCGGGCGGTCGGTGACTGGTACTGCGCCAAGCCCGTGGAGGCCCTGGCCTTCCAGGCGGTGAAGTACCGGACCCGCCAGGGCTGGTCGCACCGCGACCTCCTGCGGCTGGCCCATCCGGAGACGGAGGAGCCCGCCCGGAAGGCGCTGTTCGACTGGATCTGCCGCGGCACCGTGACCGAGGCCGCTCCCGGGATCGTCCACGCCTTCGCGCGGGTGCAGGCGGAGGGCCTCGACGGGGCGGTGGCCGCCGCCCTGGTGCGCTCGCACGGCCTGCCGTGGGAGGCGCTGCCGACCGGGCTGATGGGCAGCCGCGCGGTGAACGAGGCCCTGATCGAGCGGATGCCGGTCGGCGCCCTCGTGCGCCAGCTCGGCCGCCTGACGGCCGCGGGGGTGCTGGCGCCCTTCTCGGAGGGCACCGAGCACGTCCGGGCGGTCCTGTCGGACCGGGAGCGGATCCTCCGGGCGCGCCTGCACCCGATGGCGCTGCTGCTGGCCCTCAAGACCTACGCCTCCGGGCACGGTCAGCGGGGCAAGCTCGCCTGGGAGCCGGTGGCGGCGATCGTCGAGGCGCTGAACGCCGCGTTCTACACGGCGTTCGGCGCGGTCGAGCCCACGGGCCGGCGCCTCGTGCTCGCGCTCGACGTCTCGGGCTCGATGGGCGCCAGCACGGTCGCGGGCTCGACGCTCACGGCCCGGGAGGCGGCCGCCGCGATGGCGCTCGTCACCGCGGCGACCGAGGAGCACTGGCAGGTGCTGGGCTTCACCGCCGAGGCCGGCCGGGCCTGGAGCCAGGGGGCCGCGCTGACGCCGCTGCCGATCGGACCGTCGACGCGGCTCGATCAGGCGGTGCGGGCGACCGCCGACCTGCCGTTCGGCGCCACCGACTGCTCCCTGCCGATGCGCTGGGCGCTGGAGCGGGGCGTCAAGGCCGACGCGTTCGTGGTCTACACGGACTCGGAGACCTGGGCGGGGCCGGTCCACCCGGTCCAGGCGCTGCGGGCGTACCGGGAGAAGACCGGGATCCCGGCGAAGCTGGTGGTCGTGGGGCTGGTCTCCAACGGCTTCAGCATCGCCGACCCGGAGGATCCCGGCATGCTCGACGTGGTCGGCTTCGACACCACGGCTCCGGCCGTGATCGCGGATTTCATCCGCGCGTGAGACAGGGGCGGGCGGCTCTTCCGGGCTGCCCGCCCTATTGCTGCGGGACGCCCGGCATCCCGTCCGCGAAGGGGCCGCCGCCGGCGCTGAACAGCTTGCGCAGGAAGCCCGGGGCGATCGCCGAGAGCGGGTTCACGCTCACGTCCGGCGAGGCGAGCTTGCCGGAGACGCGGAAATTGACCGCGAACAGGCCCTCGTTGTGGCCGCCGCCCAGCAGCGGCCCGAGCAGCGGCAGCTGCGAGGCCACGTTGTTCAGGCCGTAGAGCGGCACGAAGGTGCCGGTCATGTCGGTGCGCTCGCGGCCGGTATCGAGCCAGCCCGACAGGGTGAAGCCCATGGCGGCGTTCGAGATCGCCGCGTCGGTGAAGTCGACGCGGGTGCCGGTGCGCACGAAGTTGGCGCGCATGCGGTCGAAGGTGACGTCGCCCGCGCCCCGGCCCGGGGCGACCCGGCGGCCGCGGGCCGTCTCCGCCTCGGACGGCTCCGGGCCCTGCGCCATGATGCTCGACAGCGCGGGCTCGTTGCGCAGGATGAAGTCGCGGATCTGCACGACGCCGGATTGCGGGCCGTCGTTGAGGCCGATCCCGGCCGTGAGCCGGCCGCCATACATCCGCCGGTACACGTCGACGAACCGCAGCGTCGCGCCGGCATCGGCCGATTCCACCGACAGGGTCGGCACGCCGCGCTCGCCGCGGGTCACCGTGGCGGCGAAGGGCGCCGCGCGGAAGCGCCCGGTGATGTTGGCGGCCCGCAGGGTCTTCCCGTGCAGGGAGAGCTTCAGGTTGGCGCCGGTCAGCGCCTCCTCGTTGAAGCCGGTGACGATGGGCACCTGGATGTCGGCGTCGATATCCTTGGGATTCGCGTCCCGCGCCTCACGGCCGCCCTTGGGATCGGGGGCGCCCAGCGATTTCAGGAACGGCCGGGCATCGGCCACCGCGCCCCGGACCACGACCTTGTAGCCGCCGCCGGTCCGGTCGAGGCTCACGCGCAGGTCGTCGCCGGGGGAGAGCTTGACGCTGCTCAGGTCCGCCCGCTCCAGGCCGCCCTCCTGGGTGATCGAGACGGTGCCGCGGGCGCTCGCCGGGGCCGCATCGAGGGCGAAGTCGCGCAGGTCGAAGGTCTGGCCGCTGTCGACCAGGGTGAAGGTGAGCCGTCCCGGCTTGCCCGGGGGCTTGGTCAGCCCCGGGACCAGCCCGTCGATCCCGGCCTTCGCCAGGTCCGCCTCGACCCGGATCGGCGGCTTGCCGGATCCCGGCCGGCCGATCTGCACCACCGCGCGGACCGGGATGGTGCCGGTGAGCTGCGGCGCGGTCGGCAGGCCCTTGCGGCCGCGGACCGCCTCGTCGAGCGACACGTTGACCACCGCCTCGCCGGGCTGCCCGACCTTCGGCTGGCGCAGGTCGACCGACATGGGCGCGCCCGCGACCCGGCCGTCGCCCTTCAGCGTGAAGGCGCCCCGGTCGTAGACGAGGTTGAACCGGCCCGACTCGAGCCGGTCCCGGCCCATCACCTTGTCGACCGAGAGGTCGGCCAGCGAGCCGGTCAGCGTCACCGGCAGGTCCGGCAGGTCGGGGATGTGCTTGAGGTCGAGGGGGAAGTCGACGCGCAGGTCGGCGCTGCCCTTGATCGTCGCGGGGTCGAGGTCGACGCTCATCACGCTCTTGAACAGCTTGGCCTGGAGCACGGAGGCCATGCCGTCGGCGCCGCCGGAGAGCCGCATCCCGATCTGGGCCACGACCCGGTCCGGGGTGATCTGCGGGATGACGAAGCTGCCGTCCGAGATGGCGAGCCCGCGCCCGTCCGGCCCGTGGACCTCGGCGGTCACGTTGCGCACCGTGGTCGAGCGCCCGGTGATCACGCCGACGACGTTGCCCTTGGTCACCGGCGGGGAATCGGCAGTGACGTCGATGGCCGCGTCCGAGACGTGGAAGTCGATGTGGACCGCGTCGTCCGGGGCGGGGTCGCCCCGGGTGGCCGCCGCCAGGACCGCCCCGGACATCTTCACCTTGATGTCGACGGAATCGACCCGGCCGCGCCGGAGCTGGTCCACCAGGTAGGTGCGGGCCGGCGGCGCGATGTGCTCCGGCCAGAGCCGCAGCCCGGTACGGACCTCGCCGTTGTGGCCGGCGAGGTGCAGGGTCAGGCCGCCGTCGTCGGCGGTCGTGCCGATCGTCCCGGTGATGGCGCCCTTCACGCCGGGCCCCGACAGGGTCAGCGCGTCGATGGAGATCCCGCCGTCGCGGCCGGAGAGCTGCGCGTCCAGGGCGTCGATCTTCACCGGCGCGTCCTGCGGGGTCGCCCCGCGTAAGGTGGCGTCGCGGCTCGCCAGCGTCGCGGTCCAGCTTGTGCTCGCGCCCGCGGGGCTGCCCGTCCACGTCCCCGCGAGGTGCACGGCGTTGCCGGCCCCGCGATAGTCCAGGCCGGTCAGCGACATCACGCGGTTGGCCTCGTCCCAGTCCAGGGAGGCGTCGAGGCTCTCGACCGTGACCGGGTTGAAGTCCTTCTCCTCGATCAGGAACGTGCCGTCGCCGGTGTGGAGCTTGGCGTTCATGGTCCGGATGCGGCCGGCCGTCAGGCTCACGTCGGCGCGGGCCGAGACCTTCAGGTCCGTGGTCAGCGGCAGGCCGGACTGGCCCGAGAGCAGCAGGAGATCCGTGACCGGCAGGTCGTCGAGGGTGATGACGCCCGAGCGCTCCTGCCCGTCCGCGCCGTCGCGCAGCGTGCCGCCGAAGCGCCACTCGCCGTGCGGCCCGTCGAGCCGCAATTCGAAGTTCCGGGTGCCGTTGACCGGGTCGCGCCCGAACAGGCCGTTGACCCGCGCGAAGACCGCGCGCTCGCGGCCGTCCTCGTCGATCAGCCGCAGCCGCGCGTCGGTGACGCGCGCGCGGTCGAGGGCGCCGACCACGCCGCCCGGATCGAGGACGACCCCGAAGATCGACGCGATCGCGGCCGAGAGCGGCGAGACGGTGCCGCGCACCCCGTCCACGCTCGGCGGCGTGTGCGGCGCGACGTCGACCGGGTGGTTGGCCTCCGAGGCCGCGAAGGCGATGGAGCCGTCCCGGTGCAGCAGCGCGGTGGTCTGCGTCTCGCGGAACTCGATCGAGCGCGGCTGCAGGTTGAGCCGCAGGAGCCCCCAGGGGTCGAGGCTGACGAGCGCCAGGGGGGCGCGCACCACGAGGTCGCCCTGCGGGTTGCGGATGTCGAGGCCGGAGAAGCGCAGGCTGAGCGCGTTCTCGCGGTCGAGCTCGAGGCTGCTGCCGCGCAGCCCGATGCTCCAGCCGGGCCCGATCCGCTCGGCCACGGCGGCGGCGACGCGGCGCGACAGGCCGTCGATCTGGAGCGGCCCGTTCGACAGGCGCAGGGCCACGAGGCCGACACCGGCGCCGACGAGCAGCACCAGCGCGAGGGCGCTCACGAGGCAGACGCCGCCGACGCGTCGCGCCTTCCCCCGAGGCCTGCATGCCGGCGTTGTCTCGTCCGCCATCGGGACCTTTGTTCCGGGGTCTCTGCGCGCGGCGCCCTCGGGCTCCGCGGCCGGTGGATCGAAGCGCGCCCGCGCTTTACAGCGGCCGCGACTCCGGGCTTGGCTCGGACGTGCGCGGTGCCATCGCTCGAGCCCGCGCACGAGATCGGTTGCACATCATCAATCGGCCGAAAGGAAGGCACGATGCCGCTGTCAGAGGGGGATCCCGCCCCCGATTTCGACCTTCCCGCCTCGGGCGGAGGGCGCGTCGGACTGTCCGCGCTCCGCGGTCACAAAGTCGTGCTCTACTTCTACCCGAAGGACGACACGAGCGGATGCACGCTGGAGGCGCAGGACTTCAACGGCCTGCTGCCGGCCTTCGCGGAAGCGGACGCCAAGGTCGTCGGCCTGTCGCCGGACCCGGTGAAGAGCCACGACAAGTTCTGCGGCAAGTACGGGCTGACCTTCCCGCTCGCCGCCGACGAGGACAAGACCGTGCTCGAGGCCTACGGCGTCTGGGTCGAGAAGAGCATGTACGGGCGCAAGTACATGGGCGTGGAGCGCACCACCGTGCTGGTCGACCGGGAGGGGCGCGTCGCCAGGATCTGGCCGAAGGTGAAGGTGCCCGGCCACGCCGAGGCCGTCCTGGCGGCCGCGCGCGCCCTGCCCTGACGTCCCCTTGACGTCCCCTTGACGCCCGGCGCGCGACGGATCCTTAACCCTACTGAGGCCTGAATGGCGGCTCCTCCGGTGCCGTCCCGATGCAGCTTCCGAAGTTCCCCGCGCGTCTCAGGCCGCACCGGCCAGCTCCCTGGCTCGCCGCCGGCCTCGCCCTGGCGGTGGCCTGGGCGCTCGGGGCCTCCTGCCTGATCGTGTTCCACGACGACGTGCTCGCCCGGTTCGTGGCCCGGCAGGCCGCCCTGCGCGACGCCTACGAGGCGCGCATCGGCGAGCTCCAGGACCGCCTCGACCGCGACCGGAGCGACCGGGCGGGAAGCGAGTCGGGGCTGGCCGACCGGGTCGCGGCCGCCCTGGAGCGCCAGGCCGAGCTGGAGCGGCGCACGGCCGCCCTCGCCGACCTGGAGCGGCAGGCCCTGCCCGAGCCGTCCACGACCGGCGCCCTGCCCGGGCGGCCCGGCGCTGCGCCCGGTGGGAGCTACGACGATCTCTTCCTGCGTCCGACTGAGGGTGCGGCTCCGGCGCCGCGCTCCGCCCGCGATCCCCTGCCCCGCCGCGGCGCGCGCGAGGCCGAGACCGGCCTGATCCGGCTGGAGGCCCGGCTCGACGGCCTGCAGGCGGCCCAGGGCGAGCGCCTCGCCGGGCTGGCCGCCCGGGCCGGGGACGCGGTGCGGCGGCTGCGCGGGCTGATAGGCCGCACCGGTCTCGACCCCGACCGCCTCGATCCCGACCGCACCGGCGCGGCCGCGCCGGCCGCCGGGCTGGGCGGACCGTTCGTGCCCCTCGACGGCCGCGCCCTGGACGGCACCGGCTTCGCGGAGGGCCTCGCCCTGGCCCGGCGCGCGCTCGACGACGGAGAGCGCCTGCGCCGGCTCGCCGCCACCCTGCCCCTGGCACGCCCGATCCGGGGAGGCGCGACCGTGTCGAGCCCGTTCGGCACGCGCCTCGACCCCTTCACCCGCGGCCTCGCCCTCCATACCGGGCTGGACCTGAAGGCGGAGTACGGCGAGCCCGCCCGCGCCACCGCGCCGGGCCGGGTGATCGCCGCCGAGGCCGCGGGCGGCTACGGCAACATGGTCGAGATCGACCACGGCCACGGCGTCACCACGCGGTTCGGCCACCTCGCCCGCATCGCGGTCCGCCCCGGGCAGCGCGTGGCCGCGGGCGATGCGGTCGGCGCCGTCGGCTCGACGGGGCGCTCCACCGGGGCGCATCTCCACTACGAGACCCGCATCGACGGCGAGCCGGTGGATCCGCAGCGCTTCCTGGAGGCCGGCGCCACCGTCGCGGCGGCCGGGCTCGGCGCCGACTGAGTCCGTCGCTGCGCCGGTCGCCCTGTGCCGGCCTCCGAGTCCCCGAGGGAGGCCGGCCTGGCATCGGCCGTGACGCCCGCGCGGGGATGGCCTTCCGGGCCGGGCCTGTTGCGGGCGGCCGGCCCGGTGCTACGATCCGGCCGAGGTGGGGATCGGCGATGGCTCTGGCCGCGAAGCGCGACGCGCGGATGGATGTGTCCGAGTTCAGGCTCTGGGTGGAGGGCCGGCCCGCGCACGAGCGCTGGGAGCTGCTCGACGGCGAGCCCGTGCTCATGGCGCCGCCGCGGGAGCGGCATCAGCGAATCGTCATGAACCTGGCGGGACGACTCGACGCCCTGGCGGAGCCGCGAGGTTGCCGCGCCATGCCGGGTCTGGCGATTCTCAGCGCCGCGATGGACGATTTCGCTCCGATCCCCGACGTGGTGGTGCGGTGCGGGCCGCCGCTGCCGGAGGGCTACGCCGCCGACCCGCTCCTCGTCGCCGAGGTGCTCTCGCCCTCGACGATGAGTCTCGACCGCGGCCGGAAGATCGACTTCTACCGGACCGTGCCGAGCCTCGCGGTCCTGCTGATCGTCTATTCCGACGAGGCGCGGGTCGAGGTCTGGCGGCGCGCGGGCGACGACTGGAGCGTCGCGGCCCTCGGGCTCGACGGTACCGTGTCGCTGCCGGAGCTCGACGGCGCCGTGCCGGTGCGCGACCTCTACCGCGGTCTCGCCTTCTGAGCGGCCGCACCCCACCTGATCGAACGGCGAAGCATCAAGGCACCGACTTGCCCCATTTCGAAGATTTCTACGCGGCCAAGCTGCGCGGCTCCCTCGGCGTGACCGACGCCGAGTCGGTGCTCGACCTGCGCGGCACCAACCGGGCGACCGCCGAGGCCTCGCTCAAGGACATGCTGGAGCGCAGCCGCTTCGCCAAGGGCAAGACCGTGGCGATCCGGCTCGATCCGCCCCCGGAGGGCGGCGGCGAGACCCTGTTCCAGCCGGCCGGGCGCCTGCTCCTCGACGCGAAGCGCCGCGGCCTGATCGAGCGCCTGCAGACCCTGCCGGCCCAGGACGGGCTCGGCTTCTACGTGGCGCTCACCGGCCGCGCCGACCGGACGCCCATGTAGGGCGGCCACGGAGGTTGTGCCGGCAACGGATCGGGTGCGCGCCGCCGGGCGTTGAACGCTCCCGCTCCACAGGATGCCGCCCGTGCCCGACACCCGATTCCCCGAAGCCGGGTCCCGCCGATGAGGACCCTTCCCGGCGGCCGCAACGCGATCGAGCGCATCGCCCGCTTCGGCTACGGCGCCCGCGGCGTGGTCTACATCGTGGTCGGCGCCCTGGCCCTGCTGGCGGCCCTGGGGCATGGCGGCCGGGCCGGCGACAGCAAGGACGCGCTCCGCGCCGTCATGGCCGGGCCGTTCGGCGCGGCCGTCGTCGGCCTGATCGCCCTCGGCCTCGCCGGCTTCGCCCTCTGGCGCCTCGTCGAGGGCATCACCGATGCCGACCGGCGGGGCACCTCCGCCAAGGGCCTCGCGGTGCGCGGTGCCCACCTGATCAGCGCCGGGCTCTACCTCGGTCTCGCCGCCAGCGCGGCCTCGCTCAGCCTCGGCCTGGGCATGAGCGGCGGCGACGGCGTGCATGACGGGACTGCGTGGCTCCTGAGCAAGCCCTTCGGCCGCTGGCTCGTGGCCCTCGTCGGCCTCGCGGTCGTCGGCGGCGGGTTCGGCTTCCTCGGCAAGGCGTGGCGCGGGGACGTCACCGACCGGCTCGCCCTCGACGCCCGGGCCCGGGACCGCTGGGCCGGCCCGATCGGCCGCTTCGGCTACGCGGCGCGGGGCCTCGCCTTCCTGATCATCGGCGGGTTCCTCGTGGCCGCCGCGTGGCACCAGCGCTCCTCGGATGCCAAGGGTCTGGCCGAGGCCTTCGCGCTGCTGCGCGCACAACCCTACGGCTGGATCCTCCTCGGGCTCGTGGCGGCCGGCCACGCCGCCTTCGGGGCCTTCGGGCTGATCCAGGCCCGCTACCGGCACATCGACGCCCCCGACATCGACCGGGTGGACGACGCGGCCGGTGCGGCGGCCCGGGCGCTGGGGTGAGGCCGGCGCCGCCTCCGGCCCCGGCTCCGGCCCTGGGCGGGCCGCGTTGACAGGGCCGGTGCCGCGGCGGATACCCCCGGCATCCCATCCGGCTCCCGATGCAGCAGCGCCTCTACAAGACCGCGGTGATGGTGACCCACGACCTCGCGGCGACCGCTGCCGCCGTGGTGCTCACCTTCCTGTTCCGCTTCCAGGGCGGCATGCTGGCCGAGCGTCTGCACGCCCTGCCCCTGCTGCTGCCGCCGTTCCTCGTCCTCGCCGGCCTCGTCTACGGCCGCTTCCGGCTCTACCGGACCAAGTGGCGCTTCGCCTCGCTGCAGGACCTCGCCGGCATCGTCCGGGCGGCCAGCGTCCTGGCCCTGGCGCTCCTGGTGATCGACTGGGTGCTGGTCTCGTCCGACCTCTACGGCTTCTACTTCTTCGGCAAGATCGCGATCCTGCTCTACTGGGTGCTGCAGATCTTCTTCCTGGGCGGCACGCGCCTGGCGTTCCGCTACCTCAAGGACACCCGCTCCCGGCAGTCGAGCGCGCGGGCCGCCACCGTCCCGACCCTGCTCCTCGGGCGCGGCGCCGACATGGACGTGCTGATCCGGGCGATCGAGGCGGGCTCGGTGCGCAAGCTCGCGCCGCGGGGCATCCTGTCGCCCCGGGCGGACGAGCGCGGGCAGTTCATGCGCGGCGTGCCGGTGCTCGGCGGCTTCCCGGATCTCGAGCGCGTGGTCGCCGACCTCGCCGCCCGCGGCGAGCCGGTGCGGCGGCTCGTGGCCGCTCCGAGCGCCCTCGTGCCGGAGGCGGCGCCGGACGACCTGATCGCCCGCGCCCGGCGCCTCGGCCTGCCCCTCGCCAGGGTCGTCGGCCTCGGCGAGGGCGTGCAGGGTCCGGAACTGGCGCCGCTGGAGATCGAGGACCTGCTGCTGCGGCCGACCGTCGCCATCGACCGGCCGCGTCTGGAGGCGTTCCTCGCCGGCCGCCGGGTCGTGGTGACCGGCGGCGGCGGGTCGATCGGCTCGGAGATCTGCCTGCGGGCCGTGGCCTTCGGGGCCGCCGCCGTGCTGGTGCTCGAATCCTCCGAGCCGGCGCTCCACGGCATCCTCAGCCACCCCGCGATCCTGGCCGCCGAGACCGCCGTGACGGGGGTGCTGGCCGATATCCGCGACCGGGAGCGGACGCACGCGGTGATCGCGGCGTTCCGGCCCGACTACGTGCTCCACGCCGCCGCGCTGAAGCAGGTGCCCTACCTGGAGCGGGACTGGCAGGAGGGCATCAAGACCAACGTGTTCGGCTCGATCAACGTCGCCGAGGCGGCGGTGGCGGCGGGCGCGCGGGCGCTCGTGATGATCTCCACCGACAAGGCGATCGAGCCGGTCTCGCAGCTCGGCGTCACCAAGCGTTTCGCCGAGATGGTCGCCCAGGCCCTCGACGCCGCGCAGTCGGCGCGGCCGGACCACCCGACCCGGCTGATCGCCGTGCGCTTCGGCAACGTGCTGGGCTCCGTGGGCTCCGTGGTGCCGGTGTTCAAGGCGCAGATCGCCCGGGGCGGCCCGGTCACCGTCACCCACCCGGACATGGTCCGCTACTTCATGACCGTGCGCGAGGCCTGCGACCTCGTGCTGACGGCCGCCTCCCACGCCGACGGCGAGGCCCGGGCGGGCGCGGAGCGCGCCGCGGTCTACGTGCTCAAGATGGGGCAGCCGGTGCGGATCGCCGACCTCGCCGAGCGGATGATCCGGCTGGCCGGCTTCGAGCCCGGCACCGAGATCGAGATCGCCTATACCGGCGCCCGGCCCGGCGAGCGGCTCAACGAGATCCTGTTCGCCCGCGAGGAGCCCCGGATCGCCCTGCCGGGCATCGACGGGGTGATGGCGGCGCGGCCGGTCTTCGCCGACCGGGACAGGCTCGACGCCTGGGTGGCGCGGCTGCGCGACGCCGTGGCGGCCGGCGACCGGGCGGCCGCTGAGGCCGTGTTCGAGGCGGCCATCCCGCATTTCCGCGAGCGCGCCGTCCTCCGCCCCGGGCCGCCCCAGGACGCCGCGGAGCCGGCCGCGGAGCCGGTCGGCGATCCGCCGCGCGCCGACGCCGCGCCCGTCGCGCTCGGCTGATCCGGGCGACCTCGGAAGCGCGTCCCGGGACCGCTCCGATCCTCACACCGTGGCGATCGGCGTCGTCGGCGAGCCGACGGCGCCGGGCAGACGCAGCGGCGGGGCGGTGAGCAGGAAGCGGCTGCGGCCGCGGGCCCGCAGCCAGTCGGCCAGCGGCGTCAGGTGCCACAACTCGCCGAGATTGACCCCGAGCTTGAACAGGCAGTGCTCGTGGAGCGGCAGCGTCGCGCAGCAGGCGGGGCCGGGGCCGGCCGGGTAGGCCTCGACCGCGTAGTTGTCGGCGATCAGCGCGCAGAGCCCGGTGCGGGTGATCCAGTCGAGGAGGCGCGGGTCGCGCCCGTCGAGGCCGGCGCAGAGGGTGTGGACGAGCTTCGGGTCCGGGTGGCCGCCCATGGCGATCAGCCGCTCGGCGAAGCCCGTGTGCAGGCAGACCATGTCGCCCGGCTCCACCACGACGCCGTCGGCCTCCAGGATCCGGGCGAGCTCGTCGTAGCCGACGCGTGTCCTGGCGTCGCCGAGATGGGCGCGCAGGTCGATCATCACGGCGCGGCCCTGCATGCCGGTCTCGGCGAGGCGCTCGATCCCGAGGCGCTTCGCCCGGGACGGCTCATCCGCCGCCTCCGGCGCGCTCGGCCCGACGATGTCGCGGCCGCCGCGGAACCCGTTGTAGAAGGTCGGTGCGGCGCCCGCCCCGTCCGCGTCGAACAGCGAGCCGACATGGGCGAGCGAGTCCCACTGCGTCGAGTATTGCAGGTGGATCAGCGCGCGGTCGTCGCAGATCACGTCGGTGGCGCCGTCGACCTCCTCGCAGACCGGGAAGTTCATGTTCGGCCGGCCGTTGGCGCGGCGCGTCGGGGTGATCTGCGGCGGGTGGCGGCGCGGGTTCAGGACGTTGCCGCCCGGCAGGTCCAGCGGCAGGCTGAGGCAGAAGGTGACCCCTTCGCGCACCTCGGCGACGCCCTGCAGCACCTTCTCGGGGGTGAGCAGGTTCAGCCGGCCCAACTCGTCGTCGGGGCCGAAATCCCCCCAGGTCGAGCCCTCGGGCCGCCGCGTCCAGCGCAGGGTCATGCCTGTGGTTCCCCTGCCCGTGCCGGCCGCGGAGCGGACCGCTTCCCGAGGCTCCGGGGCCGCGGTCCAGGGCGAACCCCGGCCGCGGCCGAGCGTGCGTTCCTCACCGGACCGTGCCCTTCTTCGAGGCCGCCGGGCCCGCGCTTCGCAGGGCCGCGGCGAGCCTAGGATGCGGCGGCGCGCGGCGATACCCCGGGCGGAAAACGACTCGGTGCAAACGTCACCGGCCGGTCCCGACCGGCCTCTTGTGATCCGTCGGAGCGCGGGTACAGTCCGGGCCAAGCCCGCGAATATAAAATTCGGGCACTGGGATGAGGGAACGCCGATGTCCGAGACCGTGCGCGCCGCCGCCCGGGTTGCCCCGATTCGGCGCACGCTGCCCGCGCTGATCGCCGCGGGGCTGGTCGCCGCCGGGCCCGTCCGGGCCGCGGACCCGATCAAGATCGGGGTGATCGCCGAGGCGCAGTCGGTGGCCGGGGCCTCGATCCCGCAGGCCGTCCAGCTCGCCGCCGACGAGATCAATGCCAAGGGCGGCGTCGACGGGCGCCAGATCCAGGTCGTGACCTACGACGACAAGTCCTCCGCCTCCGACGCGGTCCGCGCCTTCCAGCGGGCGGTCTCCGAGGACAAGGTCAACCTCGTCATCGCCAGCTACATCTCCGAGGTCGTGCTGGCGCTGATGCCCTGGGCGGCCCGGCTCAAGACGCCGATGATCACGCCCGGCGCGGCCTCGAACGAGATCAGCGTCGCGGTCCACAAGGACTACGCGCGCAACAAGTACACCTTCCACGGCTACCTGACCTCGCACGCCCTGGCGCAGGCGGTGTGCGACTCGGCCAAGGAGGTGCTGGTCGAGAAGCTCAAGGCCAAGACCGCCGCGATCATGAGCGAGGACGCGGCCTGGACCCGCCCGCTCGACGCCGCCTACCAGGAATGCCTGCCGAAATCCGGGCTGAAGGTGGTCGAGCACGTCCGCTTCTCCCCGGACACGGGCGACTTCACGCCGATCTACAACAAGATCGAGGCGGCCAAGCCCGACCTGATCGTCACCGGCATCGCCCATGTCGGCGTGCAGCCGACCGTGCAGTGGCAGAACCAGCAGGTGCCGATCGCCATGACGGGGATCAGCGGCCAGGCGACCTCCTCGACCTTCTGGGCCAACACCAACGGCGGCACGCAGGGCGTGCTGTTCGACAGCGTGGCGGTGCCGGGCGTGGCGCTCACCGAGAAGACGATCCCGTTCGCCGAGGCCTTCACCAAGCGCTTCGGCGGCGCGCCGTCCTACGCGGGCTACATGGCGTACGACGCCACGCATTACGCGGCGGAGGCGGTCAAGCGGGCAGGCTCCACGGAGGCCGACAAGCTCGTCGACGCCCTAGAGAAGACCGACTACGTCGGCACCGTCGGGCGCCTGAAATTCTACGGCAAGGACGAGCCGTTCACGCACTCGATCCAGTACGGGCCCGGCCTGATGACCAGCGTCCTCGGGCAGTGGCAGAACGGCAAGCAGGTGGCGATCTGGCCGGCCACCACCGCCAACGGGACCATGATCCTGCCCCCTGCGGTGAAGGCGGCGGGACGGTAACCGGGCGGGGAGAGCGCGATGATCGGCCTCCAGATCCTCGTCGACGGTTTCGCGATCTCGTCCCTCTACGCGCTCGGCGCGATGGGCTTCACCCTGATCTTCGGGGTCTCGGGCGTCCTCAACCTGACCCACGGCGCCCTGATGGTCATGGCCGCGGTGGCGGCCTGGGCGGCCTCGGCGCTGTTCGGGCTCGGCTCCTACGCGGGCGCGGTGATCGGCATCCTGTGCGGGCTCGCGGGCGCGCTGGTCACCTACTTCGCGGTGGTCGCGCCGATCGAGCGCAGCCGGGCCATCCCGCGGGAGGAGAAGGAGATCTTCGTGCTCACGGGGACGCTGCTCTGGGGCATCATGATCCAGGAGCTGGTAGCCTACTTCTTCACCGATAACCCGAAGACCGTGCTGCCGATCGTCGAGGGCGTCTTCGAGATCGCCGGGGTGCGGACGCCGAGGAACCAGGTCTTCACCGCGGTGATCTGCTGGGTGGTGATCGGCCTGCTCTGGCTGTTCGTGAACCGGGCGCGGGCCGGCAAGGTCCTGCTCGCCGCCTCCATGAACCCGCGGGGCGTCACGCTGCTCGGCCACGACATGGGCAAGATCTACGTGGCGGTCTGGGCGATCTACGGCCTGCTCGCCGGCACCGCCGGGGTGCTGCTCGGGATGTTCCTCGGGGTGTCGTCGTACTCGGTGGGGCCGCTCACCGCGAGCGCCTTCTCGATCGTGGTGCTGGGGGGCCTCGGGAGCGTCACCGGCTCGCTGATCGCCGCCTACGTGGTGGGCTACCTCGAGACCGCCACCGCCTACCTGATCTCGCCGGCCTACCGGGTGATCCCGGCGCTGCTCCTGCTGGTCGCCGTCATGTACCTGCGCCCGCAAGGTCTGCTGGGGCGGCGGTGATGGTTCTTCTTGCACCCCGGGTGTCCAGCCCGCGCCCTCATCCTGAGGTGCGGCGAAGCCGCCTCGAAGGAGCCCTCCAGCCGGCCGCGCGATCCCTGGAGGCCTCCTTCGAGGCCCCTGGCGCGGCACCTCAGGATGAGGGGCGTGGGTGGGAAAGGCCTCTGCGCCGAACGAGCCGGATCGCTGCCGTGTGCGAGGCCAATCCATGAAGCTCCTCACCACCCCCGGCTTCTGGATCGCGGTCCTCGCCGTCCTGGCCGCCGCCACCCTGCCCTGGTGGGTCTCCGGCTACATCCTCGGCCTCCTGACCATCGCCTACTATTTCGGCGTGTTCTCCATGGCCTGGGACCTGCTCTTCGGCTTCGCCGGCGAGGTAAATTTCGGACCGACCTTCCTGATCGGCCTCGGGGCCTACGGCGCCGGCATCCTCAACAACCGCTACGAATTGCCGATCCCCTACTGCCTCGCGGCCGGGACCGTGCTCGCCGTGGTCGGCGGCCTCGCCCTGGCGCTGCCGGCGCTGAAGGTCCGCGGCCCCTATTTCGGCCTGATCACCCTGGTGGCGGTGCTGCTCCTGCAGAACATGATCGTGGTCTTCTCCGGCCTCACCGGCGGCGAGATCGGCCTGACCGTGCCCGACGTCATCTCGATCGACGCCGACACCAATTACTGGCTGGCGCTCGGCTTCATGGCGGTCTCCGGCCTGATCCTGACCGCCATCGCGCGCTCGCCCGCCGGGCTGATCCTCCAGGCCGCCGGCCAGGACCCGGTGGTGACCGGGGCGCTCGGCTTCAACGTCGCCAAGCACAAGCTCGCCGCCTTCGCGGTCAGCGCCGCCTTCTCGGGCCTCGCGGGCGGGCTGGTGGTCTTCTACATGGGCACCGCCTCGGTCGGCACGCTGATCAACACGTCGGTGGGCGTGCAGGTGATCATCGCGGCGGTGCTCGGCGGACGGCGCACCATCGTGGGCGCGGCGCTCGGCGCCGTGTTCCTGATCGCGGCGGGCGAGCTGCTGCGGCCGCTCGGCGGGCTCTCGACCTTCGTGGTCTCGGCGGTGGCGCTCCTCGTGATCCTGTTCGTGCCCTCGGGGCTGCTCGGCCTCGGATCGCTCCGGAGAGCCCGATGACCGTCGCCGTCGCGCCCCCGCCGGCCGTGTCGCCCGTCATGGCCGAGCCCTGCCTCACCGTGCGCGGCCTGACCAAGCGCTACGGCGGCCTCGTCGCTGTCAAGAACATCGACCTCGACCTGCGCCCGGGCGAGATCCTCGGGCTGATCGGCCCCAACGGCTCGGGCAAGTCCACCGTGATGAAGCTGATCATGGGGCTGGAGCGGCCGAGCGCCGGCTCGATCCGCCTCGACGGCACGGAGATCGGCGGCATGCCGGCCCACCGGGTCGCCCGCTCCGGGATCGGCCTCGTGTTCCAGCACGCGCGGCCGCTCCAGCGGCAGACCGTGCTGGAGAACATCAGCCTCGCGCTCCTGCCCGACAGCCTGATCCGGCTGGCGGCCGACCCCCACGTGGCGCGACGCGCGAGAGAAATCGCCGAGCGCGTCGGCCTCGGCGCGGTCGTCGACCGGCGCCCCGGCACCCTGCCCTTCGCGGATCTCCGCCGGCTGGAGCTCGCCAAGGCCATCGCCCGCGACCCCCGGGTGGTGCTGGTCGACGAGCCGTTCGCGGGCCTGACCGGCGGCGAGGTCGCGGCCTTCTCCGAGCTGATCCGCGGCTTCCGCGACGAGGGCAAGGCCGTGCTCCTCGTCGACCACAACGTGAAGAGCGTCGCGGCCATCGTCGACCGGGTCTTCGCCATGTATCTCGGCGAGCGCATCGCCGAGGGCTCTGCCGAGTCCGTGATGGCCGACCCGACCGTGCGCCGGGTCTATCTCGGCGGCAGCATCGAGACGGCGGCCCGGCCCGAGGCGGCGTTCAAGCCCGACTCGCTGCTCACCGTCGAGGGCGTCGACGTGCTCTACGGCAAGGCGCAGGCCCTGCGCGCCGCCTCGATCCACGTCCACGAGGGTGAGTTCGTCTCGGTGGTCGGCCTGAACGGCGCCGGCAAGACCACGCTGTTCAACGCCATCTCGGGACTCGTGCCGCACACGGGCACGATCCGGTTCGACGGCCGGGACCTCTCCCGGATGAAGCCTGCCGCCATCGCCCGGGCCGGCATCGTCCAGGTGCCCGAGACCCGGGAGCTGTTCGGCGACCTCAGCGTGCGCGAGAATCTCGACCTCGGCGGCCAGCATTTCCCGAAGGCCGAGAGCGCCAGGCAGCGCGACTGGCTCTACGAGCTGTTCCCGATCCTCAAGGACCGCGAGACGCAGAGCGCCCGCACCCTCTCGGGCGGCGAGCAGCAGATGCTGACCATCGCCCGGGCGCTGATGATGCGCCCGCGCCTCCTGATCCTCGACGAGCCGACGCTCGGCCTCGCCCCGGTGATCCTGGAGCTGCTGTCGAAGGCGCTGGAGAAGCTGCGGCAGACCACGCCGATCACGGTCCTGCTCGGTGAGCAGAACGTCACCTTCGCGCTCCCCCACGCCGACCGGGTCTACGTGCTGGAACAGGCGCGGATCGTCTGGGAGGGACCGCCGCAGCGCTTCGCCAGCGAGATGGGATCGGCCTATCTGTGAGCGGCGGCGTGATGTGGGTCGATCGAGCGCCACGTTCGATTCGGGTCGGAGCGCGGGTCCCCTCTCCCGTGCGGGAGAGGGACAGGGTGAGGGATCAGGTCTGTCCAGAGAGGGCTCGACCTGACTGCGCGACAAGGGCGGGCTCGATCCTGTGGCTTCTCGTCCCTCACCCCAACCCTCTCCCGCACGGGAGAGGGGGCGCGTCGCGCCGTGGGTGAAGGCAATGGGAAGGCGGGCAGCCCGCGCACGCAAGCTCGGTGCGCTCGCCCGGCAGAGAAACCCTAGGGAGCGGACACCGTGGACTTCACCCTCTCCCAATCCCAGACCCACTGGCTGACCCGCGTGCGCGCCTTCATCGCCGACGCGATCCTGCCGGCCGCCGCCGCGGTGTCGGCCGAGCGCGCCGCGAGCCGCGAACCCTCCCCCACGATGGAGCGGCTGAAGGAGAAGGCCCGTGCCGAGGGCCTGTGGAACCTGTTCCTGCCGCCCTCCGCCGAGCACGACACCGACGCCTATCGCGGCGCCGGCCTGACCAACCTCGACTACGCCCTCTGCGCCGAAGAGATGGGCCGGGTCGGGATCGCCTCGGAGGTGTTCAACTGCGCGGCGCCCGACACCGGCAACATGGAGGTGCTGCACCGCTACGGCACCGCGGCCCAGAAGGACCGGTGGCTGAAGCCCCTGATGGCGGGTGAGATCCGCTCGGCCTTCCTGATGACCGAGCCGGAGGTCGCCTCCTCGGACGCCACCAACATCAGCACGTCGATCCGCCGCGACGGCGACCACTACGTCGTCGACGGCCGCAAATGGTGGTCGACCGGCGTCGGCGACCCGCGCTGCAAGATCGCGATCCTGATGGGCAAGACCGACCCGGAGGCCCCCCGCCACCGGCAGCAATCGCAGATCCTCGTTCCCATGGACACGCCCGGGGTCCGGGTGGAGCGCCTGCTCCCGGTCTTCGGCTACGAGGACGCGCCCAAGGGACACGGCGAGGTGGTGCTGGAGAATGTCCGCGTGCCGGCCGGGAACCTGATCCTCGGCGAGGGGCGCGGCTTCGAGATCGCGCAGGGGCGCCTGGGTCCGGGCCGCATCCACCACTGCATGCGCACCATCGGGGCCGCCGAGGTCGCGCTGGAGGCCATGGCGCGGCGCCTCGTCTCCCGGGTCGCCTTCGGCAAGCGGATCAGCGAGCAGTCGGTCTGGGAGCAGCGGGTCGCGGAGGCGCGGATCAACATCGAGATGACCCGCCTCCTCTGCCTGAAGGCGGCCGATATGATGGACAAGGTCGGCAACAAGGGCGCCAAGCTCGAGATCGCCATGATCAAGGTCGCGGCGCCGCGGGTGGCGCTCAAGGTGATCGACGACGCCATCCAGGCCCATGGCGGGGCCGGCGTCTCGGAGGATTTCGGGCTCGCCAGGATGTACGCCCATATCCGCACCCTGCGGCTCGCCGACGGGCCGGACGAGGTCCACAATCGCTCGATCGCCCGGCTCGAATTCGGGCGCTACACCAACAGAAGCGAGGCGGAGCGCGCATGAGCGACGCCGACATCTTCTCCGGCGTGAAGCCGATCGAGCCGCGCCACCGGATCGACGAGGCGCGGCTCGCCGCCTGGATGGAAGCGCATGTGCGCGGCTACGCCGGACCGCTCACCGTGCAGCAGTTCCGCGGCGGCCAGTCGAACCCGACCTACCGGCTCGACACGCCGGCCCAGGCCTACGTGCTGCGGCGCAAGCCCTTCGGCCCGCTCCTGCCCTCGGCCCACGCGGTGGAGCGCGAGTTCCGGGTGATCGGCGCCCTCTACGGCGAGGGGTTCCCGGTGCCGCGCCCCTTCGCGCTGTGCGAGGATCCCGACATCATCGGCGCGGCCTTCTACGTGATGGAGGCGGTGGACGGCGCCGTGCACTGGGACGGGGCGTTGCCCGGCCTCGATCCCCACGCCCGCCACCGGCACTATGCCGGCATGATCGCGACGCTCGCCCGGCTCCACGCCATCGACCCGGAGGCGGCGGGGCTCTCCGATTACGGCCGGTCCGGCAACTACTTCGCCCGGCAGGTCGACCGCTGGACCCGCCAGTACCGCGCCGCCGAGGACGGGCGCCTGGAGGATGTCGAGCGGCTGATCGCGTGGCTGCCCAGGACCGTGCCGGAGCAGCAGGGCGCCTGCGTGGTCCACGGCGACTATCGCCTCGACAACCTGATCTTCTCCCGCGACGGCGGCGTCAGCGCGGTGCTCGACTGGGAATTGTCGACGCTCGGCGATCCGCTGGCCGATTTCAGCTACCTGCTGATGCAGTGGGCATTGCCGGCCGACGGGCGCAGCGGCCTCGGCGGGCTCGACCTGCCGGCTCTGGGTATCCCCACCCGGGACGAGGCCGTGGCGCTCTACTGCCGGGCGGCCGATCGGACAAACCTGCCCGACCTCGACTGGTACTTCGCCTACAACCTGTTCCGGCTGGTCGGCATCCTCCAGGGCGTGGCGGCCCGCGCCAAGGCCGGCAATGCCGCGAGCGAGCACGCCGCCGCCATGGCGGCGCGGGTGCCGAAACTCGCCGAAGCGGCCTGGCGCTTCGCCGAGCGGGCGGGGGCGTGAGCATGGAGCTCACCGGCCGCGTCGTCGCCGTCACCGGGGCCGCGAGGGGCATCGGCCGGGCGCTCGCGGTCGCGGCCAGGGCCCGGGGCGCGACGGTCGTGGCCCTCGACCGGGACGGGGAAGGGGCGGAGGCCGTGGCGGCGGAACTCGGCGGACGGGCCTTCGCGCTCGACGTCGGCGACGCCGAAGCGGTCAGTGCGATCCTGGCGCGCATCGAGGCCGGGACCGGGCCGATCGCGCTCTACTGTTCCAACGCGGGCATCCTGGAGCGCGACCCCGATCCGGATCTGGCCACCTCCGCCGACCCGGAGAGCTGGGCGCGCGCCTTCGCGGTGAACGTGATGGGTCACGTCCACGCCGCGCGGGTGCTGGTCCCGCTCTGGCGCGCCCGCGGCGGCGGCGCGTTCCTCGGAACGGTCTCGGCGGCCGGGCTCTTGAGCCAGATCGGCAGCGCCACCTACGGGGCGACCAAGCACGCGGCACTCGCCTTCCTGGAGCATCTCGCGATCGCCCACGCCGAGGACGGGATCCGGGTCGCCGCCCTGTGCCCGCAGGGCGTCGACACCGCCATGCTGGGGGAAGCCAGCGCCGCGTCGCGCGACGGCGTGCTGGCGCCGGAGGCCGTGGCCGAGGCCGCGTTCGACGGGCTGGCGGCGGGGCGTTTCCTGATCCTACCGCATCCGCAGGTGGCCGAGTACGCCCGCCGCCGGGCCGAGGACCCCGAGCGCTGGCTCGCCGGCATGGCGCGCCTGCGCCGCTCGCTGCGGGACGGGACGTGACGATGGGCGGCGTCCGGCGACATTGTCGGCGGCCGGATGGGGCGCGGGTCCCCTCTCCCGCACGGGAGAGGGGGCGCGTCGCGACCTTCCTATCCTGTGGAACGAGGATCGAAGTCGTTCGCCGCTTCATCCAGCGCGGAGGCGAGCCATGTCGCTGTTCGACCTGACCGGCAAGACCGCCCTCATCACCGGCTCGTCGCGGGGCATCGGACGGGCGATCGCCCTGCGGATGGCCGAGCACGGCGCCCGGGTGGTGATCTCGTCGCGCAAGCGCGAGGCCTGCGAGGCGGTCGTGGCCGAGATCGAGGCCGCGCACGGCGCCGGCCGGGCGGTGGCGATTCCGGCCAGCATCTCGGTGAAGGAGGAACTGGAAACCCTGGTCGCCGAGACCGAGAGCCGGCTCGGCCCGGTCGACGTGCTGGTCTGCAACGCCGCCAGCAATCCCTATTACGGGCCGCTCGCCGGCATCTCCGACGCGCAGTTCCGAAAAATCCTCGAGAACAACGTCCTGTCGAACCACTGGCTGATCCAGATGGTAGCCCCCGGCATGGTGGCGCGGCGGGACGGCGCGATCGTGATCGTCTCCTCGATCGGGGCGCTCAAGGGCTCGCCGGTGATCGGCGCCTACAACGTCTCGAAAGCCGCCGACCTCCAGCTCGCCCGCAACTACGCGGTGGAGTACGGCCCGGCCAACGTCCGGGTGAACTGCCTGTGCCCAGGGCTGATCCGCACCGATTTCGCCCGGGCCCTGTGGGAGGATCCCGAGATGCTGGCCGCTACCACGGACGCCGCGCCCCTGCGCCGGATCGGCGAGCCCGACGAGATCGCCGGCGCGGCCGTGTTCCTGGCCTCGGCGGCCGGCCGGTTCGTGACCGGCCAGGCGCTCGTGATCGACGGCGGCGTGACCATCGCCCGATGAGCCCCGATCCCCGCATCCCCGCCGGCTGGCCGGCCCTGCCCTTCCGCGAGGCCGAGGTGCGGCTCACCGCCTCAGGTGGGCCCTTCGCCATCGCCACGGTGCCGATCCGGGGTGTGCCGACCCGGATCTGGGAGAAGGCACCGCCGACGCTGGGCGACCTGTTCCGGATCGCGCGCGGCCACGGGGACAAGACCTTCGTGGTCTACCAGGACGAGCGCGTGACCTTCACGGACTTCGCCCGCGCCGCCTCCGCCCTGGCGCGGGCTCTGGTCGAGGCCGGCGTGCGCAAGGGCGACCGGGTCGCCATCGCGCAGCGCAACCTGCCCGAATGGCCGGTGAGCTATTTCGGCGCGCTGCTCGCCGGCGCCATCGCCACGCCGCTCAACGCGTGGTGGACCGGGCCCGAACTCGCCTACGGCCTGCAGCATTCGGGCGCGCGGGTGCTGATCGCCGACGGCGAGCGCTTCGACCGGATCGCCCCGCACCTGCGCGAATGCCCGGCCCTGGAGCGGGTCCTCACCACTCGGACCGCGCCGGACCCCCGGGCGACGCCCCTCGCCGACATCGTCGGCCGGGTCCACGACTGGGGCGCCCTGCCCGACTTGCCCCCGCCCGAGATCGCCCTCGACCCGGAGGACGACGCGACGCTGTTCTACACCTCCGGCACCACCGGCAAGCCCAAGGGGGCGGTCGGCACCCACCGGGCGGCCGCCACCACGGTGATGGCCTACCCCTACTCGGCGGCGCGCAGCGCCCTGCGCCGGGGCGAGACGCCGCCGAAGCCCGACCCGGCCGCGCCGCAGCGGGCGGCGCTGCTGGTAATCCCGCTGTTCCACGTCACCGGCTGCCACGCGAGCCTGGGGGCGGCCCTCTACGGCGGCCACCGGCTGGTGATGATGCACCGCTGGGACGCCGCCGCGGCCCTCGACCTGATCGAGCGGGAGGGCTGCACCAGCGCGGGCGGCGTGCCGACCATCGCGTGGCAGCTCGCCAACGCGGCCCGGGAGGCCGGCCGGCCGCTGCCGACCCTCGAGGGCGTCACCTACGGCGGCGCCCCGGCCGCCGGCGACCTCGTGCGGGCGCTGGGCGAGGCCCTGCCGCGGGTCGTCCCGGGCACCGGCTGGGGCATGACCGAGACCTCGGCGACCTTCACCCACCACCAGGGCGAGGATTACCTCGCCCACCCGGAATCCTGCGGACCGCCCCTGCCGGTCTGCGAGGTGCGGATCCTCGATCCCCTCGGGCAGGATCTGCCGGCGGGCAGCGTCGGCGAGCTGTGCGTGAAGGGCCCGAACGTGGTCCGCGGCTACTGGGACGACCCGGCCGCCACCGCGGAGGTTCTCTCCGAGGGCTGGCTGCGCACCGGCGACCTCGCCCGCGCCGACGAGGAGGGCTTCCTGACCATCGTCGACCGGATCAAGGACATGCTGATCCGCGGCGGCGAGAACATCTACTGCTGCGAGGTCGAGAACGCCCTCTACGCGCACCCGGACGTGATCGACGCCGTGGTGCTGCCGGTGCCCCACCCGACGCTGGGCGAGGAGCCGGGCGCCATCGTGGTGCTGGCCGAGGGCGCCGAGACCGACCCGGAGGCGATCCGCGCCTTCGCGGCCGAGCGGCTCGCGGCGTTCAAGGTGCCGGTGCGGATCGAGATCTGGGACGGGCTCCTGCCCCGCAATCCCGCCGGGAAGATCCTGCGGGCGCCCCTGCGGGCGGTGTTCGCGGCGGGCTCAGCTCAGAACGGCTCGCCCTCGTCGTCCGGGCGATAGACGCGCAGGGTCCGGCCATCGGGGAACTGCACCGTCCGGCGGTGGACCACGACGTAGCCGGCGGCCTGGGCGCTGCTCAGGCGGTCGAGGCGGTCGTCGGTGTAGCCCTGGGTGTAGCCCTGGGCGTAACCCGGCTCGTAGCCGTAGCCCGGCCCGTAATTGTAGGCCCGGTAGCGGGCGTAGCCCTCCGGGGGCGGCGGCGCGGCGGCGACGGCCTGCGGGGCGGCCCGGACGGAC
>NZ_JBKFAL010000044.1:0-25702 GCF_053345625.1 Methylobacterium sp. D53M | reverse complement strand
CAGAGCCTCCTAGATTCGAATTCGCGTTGCGGAAGAAAAGATGCTTAGGCGTACTTGGCGATGACCTTGTCGGCCTCGCCGCGCGGCACCTCTTCGTAGTGATCGAACTGCATCGTGAAGTTGGCGCGGCCCTGCGAGAAGGAGCGCAGCTGGTTCACGTAGCCGAACATGTTGGCCAGCGGCACCATCGCGTTGATGACGTTGGCGTTGCCCCGCATGTCCTGGCCCTGGATCTGGCCGCGGCGGGCGTTCAGGTCGCCGATGACCGAGCCGGTGTACTCCTCCGGCGAGACGACCTCGACCTTCATCACCGGCTCGAGCAGGACCGAGCCGCCCTTCTGCAGCGCCTCGCGGAAGGCGGCGCGGGAGGCGATCTCGAAGGCGAGCGCCGAGGAGTCGACGTCGTGGTAGGCGCCGTCGACCAGCTCGACCTTGACGTCGACCACCGGGAAGCCGGCGAGGACGCCCGCGCCGAGGACCGAGTTGAGGCCCTTCTCGACGCCCGGGATGTACTCCTTGGGCACCGCGCCGCCGACGATCTTCGACTCGAACGAGAAGCCGGCGCCCGGCTCGTTCGGCTCGACGACGAACTTAACGCGGGCGAACTGACCGGTACCGCCGGTCTGCTTCTTGTGCGTGTAGTCGATCTCCTGCCGGCGGGTCAGCTTCTCGCGGTAGGCGACCTGCGGCTGGCCGATATTCGCGTCGACCTTGTAGGTGCGGCGCAGGATGTCGACCTTGATGTCCAGGTGGAGCTCGCCCATCCCCTTGAGGATGGTCTGGCCGGATTCCTGGTCGGTGGAGACGCGGAAGGACGGGTCCTCGGCGGCGAGCTTCGAGAGCGCGATGCCGAGTTTCTCCTGGTCGGCCTTCGACTTCGGCTCGACGGCGATCTCGATGACGGGCTCGGGGAACTCCATCTTCTCGAGGATCACAGCCTTCTGCGGGTCGCAGAGGGTGTCGCCCGTGCGGGTGTCCTTGAGGCCGGCCAGCGCGACGATGTCGCCCGCGAAGGCCTCCTTGATGTCCTCGCGGTTGTTGGCGTGCATCAGGAGCATGCGGCCGACGCGCTCCTTCTTGTCGCGCGACGAGTTCAGCACGTTGGCGCCGGTCTCGACCTTGCCCGAGTACACGCGGCAGAAGGTGATCGTGCCGACGTGGGGATCGTCCATGATCTTGAAGGCGAGCATGGAGAAGGGATCCGCATCCGACGGGTGACGGACGGTCTCTTCCTCGGTCTTGAAGTCGATGCCCTTGATCTCGCCGCGATCGGCCGGGGAGGGCAGGTAGTCCACGACGGCGTCGAGGAGCGGCTGCACGCCCTTGTTCTTGAACGCCGAGCCGCAGAGCACCGGGTGGAAGGCGCGCAGCTGGACGGCCTTGCGCACCAGGACGCGCATGGTGGCCTCGTCGGGCTCGTTGCCGTCGAGGTAGGCGGCCATGGCGTCGTCGTCGAGCTCGACGCAGGCCTCGACCAGCTTGGTGCGGTACTCGACGGCCTGGTCCTTGAGGTCGGCCGGGATCTCGGTCTCGTCGAAGTTGGCGCCGAGCGCCTCACCCGACCAGACGATCGCCTTCATCTTGATGAGGTCGATCACGCCCTGGAAGCTCGACTCGGCGCCGATCGGCAGCTGCAGGCAGACGGGCTTGCCGGCGACGCGGTCGATGATGTCGGCGACGCACTTGAAGAAGTCGGCGCCGATCTTGTCCATCTTGTTGACGAACACGACGCGCGGCACGTCGTACTTGTCGGCCTGACGCCACACGGTCTCGGTCTGCGGCTCGACGCCCTGGTTGCCGTCGAGCACGCAGACGGCGCCGTCGAGCACGCGGAGCGAGCGCTCCACCTCGATGGTGAAGTCGACGTGGCCGGGGGTGTCGATGATGTTCAGGCGCTTGTCGCGCCAGAAGCAGGTCGTCGCAGCCGAGGTGATCGTGATGCCACGCTCCTGCTCCTGCGCCATCCAGTCCATGGTGGCGGCGCCCTCATGGACCTCGCCGATCTTGTGGGACTTTCCGGTGTAGTAGAGGATCCGCTCGGTCGTCGTGGTCTTGCCGGCATCGATGTGGGCCATGATGCCGAAGTTGCGGTAGTCCTCGATCGCGTGCGTGCGGGGCATCGAATTGCTCCTGAGAGACGGCGGAACCGCTTACCAGCGGTAGTGCGAGAAGGCGCGGTTGGCTTCCGCCATCCGGTGCGTGTCTTCGCGCTTCTTGACGGCGTTGCCGCGGTTGTTCGCGGCGTCGAGCAGCTCGGCCGAGAGGCGCTCGACCATGGTGCGGTCGTTGCGCGAACGCGCGGCCTGGATCAGCCAGCGGATCGCGAGGGCTTGGCGGCGCTCGGTGCGGACCTCGACGGGGACCTGGTAGGTCGCGCCGCCGACGCGGCGGGAGCGGACCTCGATCATCGGGGCGACGTTGTCGAGCGCGGCGCGGAACACCTCGATCGGGTTGGCGCGGGCGCGGTTCTCGACGATGTCAAAGGCACCGTAGACGATCCGCTCGGCGGTCGACTTCTTGCCCTCGTACATGATGGAGTTCATGAACTTCGTCAGCACCACGTCCCCGTACTTCGGGTCCGGGATGATCTCACGCTTCTCGGCAGAGTGACGACGGGACATCTTCTGAGACTCTCGAACGAAAAGATCTTAAGCGCCCCGCGCAGGCCGCCTCAGCCCTGAGGCCGGCGACATCCTTGCGAGGCCGTGGAAACGCGTACCGGCGCCCGGGAAATATCCGGGCGTCCGACTCACTTCGGGCGCTTGGCGCCGTACTTCGACCGGCGCTGCTTGCGGTTCTTCACGCCCTGCGTGTCGAGCACGCCGCGCAGGATGTGGTAGCGCACACCCGGAAGATCCTTCACGCGGCCGCCGCGGATCATCACCACGGAGTGCTCCTGAAGGTTGTGACCCTCGCCCGGGATGTAGCCGATCACCTCGAAACCGTTGGTGAGGCGCACCTTGGCGACCTTCCGGAGCGCCGAGTTCGGCTTCTTCGGGGTCGTCGTGTAAACGCGGGTGCAGACGCCGCGCTTCTGCGGGCAAGCGTCGAGCGCCGGAACCTTGTTGCGGCTCCGCTGGATCTTCCGCGGCTGGGCGATCAGCTGGTTGATCGTCGGCATCCTGTGCCCTCTTCCTCGGTCACCTAGTCCGAACTGCGCAGGGCAGTCCGCAAAACGAATATGCGCCGGAGGGCCTGTCACGGACCCTCGGCGCGGTGTGGGCAGAGGAGCACGCCCGAAACGAACGCGCTCGTACCTACGGATCTGACTTACAGCGTCAGGCGATTTGAACCCTCGGAGCGCTCGGGGCGATGGCGGCGGCTTCCGGGGTTGCGCCCAAGGGCCGTCGGCAGCCGATGGCCGTCCGAAGTGGCGCGCTTCTAGACGCCGTTGCGCCGCAGGTCAATGCGGTCACGGCAGAAAACTGCACCGCGGCGGAGGTTAAGGATCGGTCAAGGGCGCGCACGGCGCCCGCGATCGGCGAGCCTTCGCGACGGCGGAGCCGAGGGACCGCTATCGCGCACGGCGCCTCGTCCCGTCAACGGAAGCCGGGGCAGGCCGGCCACTTGGCGGCGGGACTTCGGCGCAGCCTCGGGCCGTGCCCGGGCGCAGCAGGAAAATCTGCCCCGCAGCCGCCAGATCTTTCGGCGAGCGGCACCCGCCCGCGAGGAAAAAATAGAATCTTTCTCCGTTGATTTTCGTGTTCTCTAAAGATGAAATGCGCTGGCTGTCGAGATAAATCCTGCTGGCATCCTCTGATTTTGCGCCAATAGACAAGAACAGATCGATTTATACGTCAACTCAGAAGTCTGACGCGATTTAGACTGCAATATTCGCGATATTTGATCATCGCTCTGCCTGTACCGGCCCCGAACCATCCGATGGAGTCACGCGTGCGCCGCCTCTTCGCCCTCGTTCTCGCGACCCTCCTGTCGGTCGGCCCCGCAACGGCCGACCGTCTGGACGACATCAGAAAGGCCGGCGTTCTCCGGGTCGCCGCCTTCGACAGCAACCCGCCGTTCGGCTTCGTCGATCCCGCGACGAAACGGATCGCCGGCCTCGACATCGACTACGCGCAGGCCATCGCTGACTCGCTCGGCGTCAAGCTGGAGATCCGGCCCACCAACCCGGCGAATCGTATCCCGCTCCTGATCTCCGGCAAGGTCGATCTGGTTCTGGCGAACTTCACCATCACGGACGATCGGGCGAAGCAGCTCGATTTCAGCATCCCGTACTTCGCCTCCGGCCAGCAGTTCCTGGCCAGGAAGGGCACCCTGTCGTCGCCGGAGCAGCTCAATGGGCTTCGAATCGGTGCAGACAAGGGCACCACCAACGAGATCGTCCTGCGCCGCGACTTCCCGAAGGCGGTCGTGGTCGCCTTCGACGACACGCCCTTCGCATTCACGGCCCTGCGCAACGGCAATGTCCAGGCGATCACGCAGGACGGCCCGAAGCTGGTCGGGCTGCTCGCGAAGGTGCCGGACCGGCAGAACTACGAGATCCCCGCCTTCAGCATCTCCAACGACTATATCGGCGTCGGCATCCCGAAGGATGAGGCGCGGCTCCGGGACCGCGTGAACGAGACCCTGCGCGGCCTGGAGTCGAGCGGTAGGGCAGCGGCGATCTATGATCGCTGGTTCGGGCCCGCGACTGAGCAGCCGCTGCCGCGCCTGTTCCGGATCGGGGACCGTCCCTGACCGGGGCGGCACGACGACGATGGCCGCGCTGTTCGGCGATCCACTCGCGCCGCGCTACCTCGTCTGGCTGCTGCAAGGCTTCGGGACGACCCTGACCTTGTCGGCAGCCACCTGCCTTGCCGGCACGGTGCTGGGCCTCGCGGCGTGCGGGCTGCGCGAGGCGGGCGGGCGCGCCGGGCGCGGCGCCGTGGCCGTCTCCGTCGGCATCGTCCGCAACACGCCGCTGCTGGTGCAACTCTTCGTCTGGTACTTCGCGGTGGTTGCCGCCCTGCCGCAGGGCGTGACGGCCTGGCTCAACGCGCCGCACGTCCTGGACCTGGGATTCGGGTTCCTGGGCTGGCCCGCTTACGAGAGCCTCGCCGGGTTCTGCGGGCTCACGCTCTACGCGGGCGCCTACATCGCCGAGGAACTCCGCGCCGGCATCAGGGCCGTCCGGCCCGCTCAGCGGGCGGCGGCCCTGGCCCTCGGCCTCACGCCCGTCCAGGCGTTCCGCCAGATCGTCCTGCCCCAGGCCCTGCGCGTCGCCTGGCTACCCATCGTCGGCCAATACCTCAACACGCTCAAGAACACGTCGCTGACCATGACGATCGGCCTCGCGGAGCTGTCCTACGCGTCCCGGCAGGTGGAGACCGAGACCTTCCAGACCTTCCAGGCCTTCGGCATCGCGACGCTGCTCTACGTCGGCGTGGCCGCCGCCGCGGAGACGACCGGGCAGATGCTCGACCGCCGCGCCCGTCGACCGGGCCGGAACCGATGAATCCGTCGGTCATCGTCGACAATCTCGGCTACCTGATGGTCGGGGCCTGGCCCGACGGGCCGGTCGGCGGGCTGGCCCTGACGCTGATCCTCTCCGGCCTGTCCGGTCTGGCCTCGGCCGCGCTCGGGCTCGTCCTCGGCGTCACCCTGGCCGTGAGCGCGGGCGCGGCCCGGGCAGCGCTCACCGCCGGGCTCGGCTTCCTCCGCGCCGTGCCGGTCGTGATGCTGATCTTCTGGACCTACTTCCTGCTGCCGATCCTGTTCGGCGTGTCGATCCCCGAGATCGGCACGGTCGCGGTGGCGCTGGCGCTCGTCGGAGGCGCCTACCTGTCCCACGGGGTGGCGGCGGGCATCGCGAGCGTCGGCCGTGGTCAGTGGGAGGCCGGCCTCGCGCTCGGCCTCGACCCCTGGCGCACCCTGCGCTTCGTCGTCCTCCCGCAGGCGCTGCGGGCCATGGCACCGTCCTTCGTCAACCAGTGGACCACGCTCATCAAGGACACGTCGCTCGCCTACGTGATCGGCGTGCCCGAACTCGCCTTCGTGGCGGCGCAGGTGAACAACCGCGCGATGGTCTACCCGGCCGAGATCTTCCTCTTCGTCGGTGCCGTGTACGGCATCCTCTGCGCCGGTCTCGACGGGCTGGCCGCCCGGCTGACGAATACCGGCAAGGTCGCGGCACATCGCACCCCGTGACGGAGCGGCCGGCCGACGCGCCCGAGCCGGCTCGCGGGACACGACCGATTTATCGGGGCACACGTGCAAGGCGTACCGGATCGGGGCAGGTGCGCGCCGGCACGGTCTACGGAGAATTAAAGCGATCCATCGAATTGTCGCGCACATCGGGCGGCCAACTCGCCGCCGCAGGTTCGCGTCGAGGGTGTTGCGTATGGGTTGCGTCGCGGTCAGCAACGTCGTTCCGTTCCGGCGGCCGATTCCCGCCCAGGCCCCCGGCGAGCGGGAGGCGCGCAACCGTCGCCGCAGCGAGCAGCGCTCCCTCCTGGACGCTGTCTACGCGACTGGCAGCATGGTCGTCGCCGCGGAGGATCGCGGCCTCAAGCTCACCGCCTCGCGGCTGCAGGTCTACGGCTTCCTGGCGATCGAAGAGGTCGGCGAGGACGGCCTGATGCGGCGGCTTCGCCCGTCCGAGGCGATTCGCGCCCGGTCGGAGCGGCCCTGGCGCCTGTCGAGGCCCGCGAGCGGAGCCTCGGTCACCATCCCGAGCCTCGACGGGTTCCTGTTTGAGACGGCCGGCCAACCGATCTGATCGACCCCGAACGCTGCACGTCAACCGACCGGCGCGCCGAGAGGCGCGCCGGTCGTCGCACGTTCAGGGCTCGCGTTCCGCGGCCGGACGGGCGGGCACCGCAGCGATCGAGCCGCGCGGCGCCGCGGACCAGCCCCGAAGCCGGATCAGGCCCCCTATGCGGCGGCGACGATTTCCCGCCGCTCCGCTTGCCATCACCCGCGGCCCGTAGTATGCGCCCGGCCTTCGCGACATTTCCGATGGGTGCTCGCACCCCGTGAACGCGGTGACCGCGCCGGTGTCTGACGACACCGCCAGCGCGGTCGAACACATGAGCCGGGGACGTCAGGTCCCCATCAGGCGTCGTCCGCCGGGCAATACCGTCCGTGTGCGGAAACCCGCCTGAAACAAGGAGTCACGCACGTGATCCAGATGCAGACGAATCTGGACGTCGCCGACAACTCGGGTGCACGCCGTGTGATGTGCATCAAGGTTCTCGGCGGGTCGAAGCGCAAGTATGCCGGCGTCGGCGACGTGATCGTCGTCTCCGTCAAGGAGGCGATCCCGCGCGGTCGCGTCAAGAAGGGCGACGTCATGAAGGCGGTCGTCGTCCGCACGGCGAAGGACGTGAAGCGCGCCGACGGTTCGGTGATCCGCTTCGACAAGAACGCCGCGGTCCTGATCAACAATCAGAAGGAGCCGATCGGCACCCGTATCTTCGGACCGGTGCCGCGCGAACTCCGCGCCCGCAACCACATGAAGATCATCTCCCTGGCTCCGGAGGTGCTGTAATGGCCGCCAAGATCAAGAAGGGCGACAAGGTCGTCGTGCTCACCGGCCGCGATTCGGGCCGGTCGGGCGAGGTGATCCAGGTTCTGCCGAAGGAAGGCCGGGCCTTCGTGCGCGGCATCAACCTGGTGAAGAAGCACCAGAAGCAGACCCAGAACCAGGAAGGCGGCATCATCTCCAAGGAGGCCGCCATCCAGCTCTCGAACATCGCGGTCGCGGATGCCAACGGCAAGCCGACCCGCGTGGGTTTCCGCATCCTCGAAGACGGGCGCAAGGTCCGGTTCGCCAAGACCACGGGGGATCAGATCGATGGCTGAGGCCGACAAGAACGCCTACACCCCGCGCCTGCGCAAGCACTACGACGAGGTGGTTCGCCAGAAGCTGATCGAAGAGTTCGGCTACAAGAACCCCATGGAAGTGCCGCAGATCACGAAGATCGTGATCAATATGGGCGTCGGCGAGTCCACCGCGGACTCGAAGAAGGCCTCGGTGGCGGCGGGCGACCTCGCCCTGATCGCCGGCCAGAAGCCGGTCATCACCAAGGCCCGCAAGGCCATCGCGACCTTCAAGGTCCGCGAGGGCATGCCGATCGGCTGCAAGGTGACCCTGCGCAAGCAGCGCATGTACGAGTTCATGGACCGGCTGATCACCATCGCGCTGCCGCGCGTGCGTGACTTCCGCGGCCTGAACCCGCGCTCGTTCGACGGCCGCGGCAACTACGCCCTGGGTCTCAAGGAGCACCTCGTGTTCCCGGAGATCTCCTACGACAAGGCCGAGCAGATGTGGGGCATGGACATCGTCGTGGCGACCACCGCCAAGACCGATGCCGAGGCCAAGGCGCTGCTCGCCGCCTTCAAGTTCCCGTTCCGGCAGTGAGGCCCTCGGGTCTCAGACGCGGACACCGGAGATAGACGACATGTCGAAGAAAAGCTCAGTCGAGAAGAATGAGGCCCGCAAGGCGCTGGTGAAGCGCTTCGCGGCCAAGCGGAAGGCGCTCCTCGAGATCGCCAACAACGACGCCCTCGAGATGGAGGAGCGCTTCGAGGCGCGCCTCAAGCTCGCGGAACTGCCGCGCAATTCGTCGGCCACGCGCATCCGCAACCGTTGCGGCATGACCGGCCGTCCGCGCGCCTACTACCGCAAGATGGGCATCTCGCGCGTGGCGCTGCGCGAGCTTGGCAACCGGGGCCTGATCCCCGGCCTGGTCAAGTCGAGCTGGTAAGGAGGTCCCCATGGTCAACGATCCCGTGGGCGACATGCTCACCCGCATCCGCAACGGCCAGCTGCGCCGTCGCAACGTCGTCCAGACGCCCGGCTCGCGCCTGCGCGCCAGCGTCCTCGACGTCCTGAAGTCCGAGGGCTACATCCGCGACTACGCGGCGACCGACCTCGGCAACGGCCGCACCGAGTTCGCCATCGAGCTCAAGTACTACGACGGGCGTCCCGTGATCCGCGAGATCAAGCGCGTCTCGAAGCCGGGCCGCCGGGTCTACTCGTCGGTCGGCGAGCTGCCGCACGTGGCCGACGGCCTCGGCGTCACCATCGTCTCCACCCCGCAGGGCGTCATGGCCGACCACGAGGCGCGCGAGCGCAACGTCGGCGGTGAAGTGCTCTGCACCGTGTTCTGATCGGGACGGAGGAGGTTATCCCATGTCTCGCGTAGGCAAGAAGCCGGTCCCCGTACCGGCCGGCGTTACCGCCACGGTCACCGGTCAGACGGTGAAGATGAAGGGTTCGAAGGGCGAGCTGTCGTTCGTCGTTCCGTCGCTCGTCAACGTGGCGATGAAGGACGGCGCCATCGAAGTGCAGCCCGTCAACCAGTCCAAGCCGGCGCGCTCCCTGTGGGGCATGTCGCGGGCGCAGATCGCCAACATCGCCGAGGGTGTTTCGAAGGGCTTCGAGAAGAAGCTCGAGATCACCGGCGTCGGCTATCGCGCCGCGATGGCCGGCAAGGCGCTCAAGCTGTCGCTCGGCTACAGCCACGACATCGAGTACGCGATCCCGGCCGGGATCACGATCGTTACCCCGAAGCCCACCGAGATCACGATCTCCGGGATCAACCGCCAGCAGGTCGGTCAGGTCGCCGCCGAGATCCGCGACTACCGCGGACCCGAGCCCTACAAGGGCAAGGGCGTGAAGTACGCGGGCGAGTTCATCTTCCGCAAGGAAGGCAAGAAGAAGTAAGGAGGGCATCATGTCTCGCAAGCTCGAAGCCCTCGATCGCCGCAAGGCGCGCGTCCGCCGCGCGCTGCGGGCCGCCGCCAACGGCCGTCCGCGACTCTCGGTGTTCCGCTCGTCGAAGCAGATCTACGTGCAGGTCATCGACGACGTCGCCGGCAAGACGCTGGCCTCGGCCTCGTCGATCGACAAGGCGCTCAAGGGCGAACTGAAGACCGGCGCCGATGTCGCCGCCGCCAAGGCGGTGGGCAAGCTCGTCGCCGAGCGCGCCAAGGCGGCGGGCGTCACGAAGGTGATCTTCGACCGCTCCGGCTACATCTACCACGGCCGCGTCGCCGCCGTGGCCGAAGCCGCCCGCGAGGGTGGCCTGGAGTTCTAAGTCACGACGGCGGGCCGGGCGGATCCTCTTCGCCCGGCATATCCGAAACCCGATCGAGCGAGCGGCCCCGCCGGCCGCGTCAGTGAGATGGACAGGTAGACAACATGGCACGTGAACGTGAAGGCGGGGGCCGCGGCCGCCGCGAGGATCGCGAGGAGCGCGACAGCGAGTTCGTGGACAAGCTCGTCCACATCAACCGCGTCGCCAAGGTGGTCAAGGGCGGCCGTCGCTTCGGCTTCGCCGCCCTCGTCGTCGTCGGCGACCAGAAGGGCCGCGTCGGCTTCGGCCACGGCAAGGCCCGCGAGGTGCCGGAGGCCATCCGCAAGGCGACCGAGGCCGCCAAGCGCGGTCTGATCCGCGTCTCCCTCCGCGAGGGCCGGACCCTGCACCACGACGTCAACGGCCGCCACGGCGCCGGCAAGGTGATTCTCCGCGCGGCCCCGCAGGGCACCGGCATCATCGCCGGCGGCCCGATGCGCGCCGTGTTCGAGACGCTCGGCATGCAGGACGTCGTCGCCAAGTCGCTGGGTTCGTCGAACCCCTACAACCTCGTGCGCGCCACCTTCGAGGCGCTCAAGAACGAGGACAGCCCGCGCTCCGTGGCGGCCCGCCGCGGCATCAAGGTGTCGACGCTGCAGTCGCGTCGCCGCGATGCCGATCCGGCCGACCAGTCCGAAGCCGCGGTCGCGTAAGGGAGGGTCCGATGGCACAGAAGACCGTCCGCATCGAGCAGATCGGCTCGCCGATCCGCCGCGAGGCCAGCCAGCGCCAGACGCTGATCGGCCTCAAGCTCAACAAGCTCCACCGCGTGTCCGAGCTGGAGGATACTCCCTCCGTTCGCGGCATGATCCGCAAGGTTGCGCACCTCGTGCGCGTCCACGGCGACGTGGCGTGAGGAGGTCCCGATGAAGCTCAACGAGATCAGCGACAACCCCGGCGCAACCAAGAACCGGATGCGCGTGGGTCGGGGCATCGGCTCCGGCAAGGGCAAGACCGCGGGTCGCGGCGTGAAGGGTCAGAAGGCCCGGACCGGCGTGTCCATCAAGGGCTTCGAGGGCGGTCAGATGCCGCTGCATCGTCGCCTGCCGAAGCGCGGCTTCAACAACCTCTACGCCCAGGACTTGAACGAGGTGAACCTCGGCCGGATCCAGGAGGCCGTCGACGCGGGCAAGCTCGACAAGGCCGCCACCGTGACGGTGGAGAGCCTGGTCGCCGCCGGCATCATCGCCCGTCCCCGTGACGGCGTGAAGCTGCTCGGCGTCGGCGAGCTGACCGCGAAGCTCAGCTTCGAGGTGACCCGCGCCTCCAAGTCCGCCGTCGAGGCGGTCGAGAAGGCCGGTGGCTCGGTCAGCACCGTCTACGCCCAGGGTGCCTCCACCCGCGGCGGCAGCGAGGCGGCCACGGCCTGACGGGAGCGACTCCGGAACCCGTTGCACGGGCTCCGCGCACCCTTTAAGCCGATCCTTCGAGCGGCGGCCCTGCGACCACGCGGGCCGCCGTTTTTCGTTTCATCCGGGCACCCTTCGCCCGGCGACATGTCCAGGACGCGACGCTTATGGCCTCAGCCGCCGAGCAGCTTGCCGCCAATCTCAATTTCGGTGCGATCGCCAAGGCCGATGAGCTGAAGAAGCGCATCTGGTTCACGCTCGGCGCCCTCGTGGTGTTCCGGCTGGGCACGTACATCCCGATCCCCGGCATCGATCCGGAGCAGTTCGCCCGGAACTTCCAGCAGCAGGCGGGCGGCGTGCTGGGCCTGTTCAACATGTTCTCGGGCGGCGCCGTGGAGCGCATGGCGATCTTCGCCCTGAACATCATGCCCTACATCTCGGCCTCGATCATCGTGCAGCTCCTGACCTCGGTGATCCCGAGCCTGGAAGCGCTCAAGAAGGAGGGCGAGTCGGGCCGCAAGGTCATTAACCAGTACACCCGCTACCTGACGGTGGTGCTGGCGCTGGTTCAGTCCTGGGGCATCGCCATCGGCCTCCAGGGCTCCTCGGCCGCCATCGATCCGGGTCCGTTCTTCCTGGCCTCGACGGTGATCACCCTGACGGGCGGAACCCTGTTCCTGATGTGGCTCGGCGAGCAGATCACCTCGCGCGGCATCGGCAACGGCTCGTCGCTGATCATCTTCGCCGGCATCGTGGCCCACCTGCCGGTGGCGATCGCGGGCGCGCTCGAGCTCGGCCGCACCGGCGCCCTGTCCCCGGCGATCATCCTGGGCGTCGGCGTCGCCGCCGTCGCGCTCGTCTACTTCATCGTGTTCATGGAGCGCGCCCAGCGCCGGCTCCTGATCAACTACCCGAAGCGCCAGGTCGGCAACCGCATGTACGAGGGTCAGACCTCGTTCCTGCCGCTCAAGCTCAACACCTCGGGCGTGATCCCGCCGATCTTCGCCTCGTCGCTGCTGCTGCTGCCGGCGACCGCCGCGAGCTTCTCGGCCAACGGGGGCGCCACGGGCTGGCTCGGCACGGTCACGGCCTATCTCGGCCACGGCACCCCGCTGTTCATGGTGCTCTACGCGGCGCTGATCATCTTCTTCACGTTCTTCTACACCGCAGTCGTCTTCAATCCGCAGGAGACGGCCGACAATCTGAAGAAGCATGGCGGCTTCATCCCGGGCATCCGGCCGGGCGAGCGCACCGCGGCCTTCATCGACAAGGTGCTGACCCGCATCACGGTGATCGGTGCCCTGTACCTGACCTTCGTGTGCCTCTGCCCAGAGATCCTGTCGTCCTACGCCGCGGCCAGCCTCGGCTTCGGCGGCACGTCCCTGCTCATCGTGGTCTCGGTCACGATGGACACGGTGGCGCAGGTGCACGGGCACCTGATGGCCCATCAGTACGAGGGCCTCGTGAAGAAGGCCAAGCTGCGTGGCGCGTCGACCACGCAACGGCGGCGCTGAGCCTGCTACAGAGGCGGCCGGACTCCGAGGACGCTCCCGCCTCTGGCCCAAAGGTCTGGATGCCTCACCGGCCCGGACCGGCTAGAAAACCCCGAACCCGGCGATGCCAGGGAGGCTTCGCCACCACGGCTTGTGCCCACTGAGAGAGTGGGCCGAACGAGGACAACGCCATGCGCATCATTCTGCTCGGGCCGCCCGGTGCGGGGAAGGGGACGCAATCCGAGCGGATCGTACAGCGCTTCGGCATCCCGCAGCTGTCGACGGGGGACATGCTGCGCGCCGCGGTAGCTGCCGGCACGCCGGTCGGCCTCGAGGCAAAGGCGGTGATGGAATCCGGCGGTCTCGTCTCCGACCGGATCGTGGTCGGCATCGTCGCCGATCGGATCGAGGAGCCGGATGCCCGCCGCGGCTTCATCCTCGACGGCTTCCCGCGCACGGTCGCGCAGGCGGAAGCGCTCAGCGAGATGCTGGCGAGCAAGGGCTTGAGCCTCTCCGCCGTCATCGAGCTGAAGGTCGACGAGAACGCCCTGGTCGGCCGCATCGAGAAGCGCGCCGCCGAGACCCTGGCCCGCGGCCAGGCCGTGCGGAAGGACGACACCCCCGAGGTGTTCAAGCAGCGGCTCGAGGCGTACCGCGCCCAGACGGCGCCCCTCTCCGCCTATTACGCGCAGAAGGGCATGCTGGAGACCATCGACGGCATGCAGCCGATCGACAAGGTCACGGCCGACCTGATGGCGACACTGGAGCCTCACGAGGAGCGCGTCGCCTCCTGAGGGCGATCGCGGCGCGCTGACCGGCCGTTTCAGCGCGCCCGTGAACCCGGCGGTGTCCCTGGGGGTTATGGGGCGGGTCCACGATCGGAAACGCCATGACCGTCCGCCTCCTCGCCACCGCCTCCCTCCTGCTCGCGGTGGCCCTCCCGCCGCTGCCGGCCTTCGCGCAGAGTCCGGCCCAGTCCTTCGTGTACGGCCAGAAGCGGTTCCGCAACGCCTGCCGGCCGCCGCTGAAGTATCTGGCGGGGACTTGCGCCCGCCGCTGCCCGGCGGGCTACCAGGACATGGGCCGCACTTGCCGGCTGCGGAATCAGGGCTTTCGCTGAGGCGCGGGCGGCCGCCCGTCGGGGGCGTGGCTCAGATCCGGCCCTCCCTGCGGAGGCTGCCGAAGAAATTGACGACGTCCATCTGGAGCGACCGGTGGCCGAACAGGCGCAACGGGTAGCCCTCCGCGGTGCCGTCGCGCAGCTCGATCATCGCCGTCATCGTGTTGTAGCGGAACACCATGCGGCGACCGGCGAAGGTCGCCCAGAGCAGGGGCGGACCACCATCCGCGTCCTGCAGCGCGACCGAGCCAGGCTCCGCCTCGGCGAGAACGCCGCCGATCACCGCCAGAGTCACCGGCATGACCTCCTCCAGGGTCTCCTCGGCGGCGCGCAGCACCGAATCGGCGAAGGCCCGCAGGGTCGCGCCGTCGCTCGTCAGAACCGCCATCTCCACTCCTCGACCAGATCCCAGGGCGCCCCGACGCGCGCGTGACGGGGCGAGGCCGTGCCGACCCGTCGTTGACAACGGGCCGCCCGCGCGCTAGCAGGCCCTCCTTCGTCCAACCGAACGATGGTCCGAGGTGCCCTGTCCAGGGCCGCCCGCGGGCCGCGTCGTCGTTTCACGTGCGCAGGGGCCGGCCTCCACCGGACGCGCGCGACACCGGCCCGGATCTCCGGGTCTCACATGGAGAGTGATCGTGGCCCGTATCGCAGGCGTCAACATCCCGACCAACAAGCGCGTCGTCATCGCGCTCCAGTACATCCACGGCATCGGCGCCAAGAAGGCCGAGGAAATCACCCAGAAGGTGAACATCCCCGCCGAGCGTCGCGTCAACCAGCTGACCGACGCCGAGGTTCTGTCGATCCGCGAGACGATCGATCGCGACTATCTCGTCGAGGGCGACCTGCGCCGCGAAGTCTCGATGAACATCAAGCGCCTGATGGATCTCGGCGCCTACCGCGGTCTGCGTCACCGCAAGCAGCTGCCGGTCCGCGGCCAGCGCACCCACACCAACGCCCGCACCCGCAAGGGCAAGGCGAAGCCGATCGCCGGCAAGAAGAAGTAAGTTTTTGGAACTGGGAGGCCGTGCTCCGCTCGGCCTCCTTCCCGTCGCGCCAGGTGTCCCGCAACGGGTCTGGCGCCGGCTCGACCGCCCTGCACGGGTGCTCCGGCCAAGTCCCAAAAAGAATCCCGAGCGCCTGGTGTTACGGGCGTGCCTGAAGGAAGAGTGAGACCAGAATGGCTAAGGAACCGCAACGCGTCCGCCGCCGCGAGCGCAAGAACATCGTGTCGGGCGTCGCCCACGTGAACGCCTCGTTCAACAACACGATGATCACCATCACGGACGCGCAGGGCAACACGATCTCGTGGTCGTCCGCCGGTGCGATGGGCTTCAAGGGCTCGCGCAAGTCGACCCCGTACGCCGCCCAGGTCGCCGCCGAGGATGCTGGCCGCAAGGCCGCCGAGCACGGCATGCGCACCCTTGAGGTCGAGGTGTCCGGTCCGGGTTCGGGCCGCGAGTCGGCGCTCCGCGCCCTGCAGGCCGCGGGCTTCACGGTGACCTCGATCCGCGACGTCACCTCGATCCCGCACAACGGCTGCCGGCCGCGCAAGCGCCGCCGCGTCTGATCGAAGCCTCTTGACGGAGAAGTTCATGACGGGATCGAAGCCGCTTCCGGGCGTGCTGCGTTGGAACCTCGGGGACCTCACGGTCACCGCGCTCAATGACGGCTGGTTTCAGGCCAGCCTCGATCTCGTCACGGGCATCTCCAAGGAGGAGGCCGGGCGGCTCCAGGTGGCGGGTTTCCGCACGGAGCAGCCCAAGATCACGCTGAACGCCTTCCTGATCACGGGTCCGGGCCTCAAGCCGACCCTGATCGACACGGGCTACGGCGACCTCGCCCCGGCACCGACCCTGGGTCGCGCCGGCGCAGCGCTCGCGCTGACCGGCGTCGCGCCGGAGGAGATCGGCACGGTGCTGGTCAGTCACCTGCACCCCGACCATGTCGGCGGTCTCGTGAAGGACGGCGCGGCGCGCTACTCGAACGCCGAGATCGTGCTGCACGCCGACGAGGCGGCACACTGGCTTCCGGACGAGGCCCTGGCCAAGGCGCCGGAGGCCGCGAAGCCCTACTTCGAGGGCGCCCGCAAGTCCCTGGCTCCCTACGCCGGCAAGGTGCGCGAGCATCGCGGCGGCGAGGTCCTTCCGGGGATCACGGCGGTCCATCTGCCCGGCCACACGCCGGGCCATTGCGGTTTCCGCATCGTCTCCGGTGGACAGGCGCTGATGATGTGGACCGACGTGGTGCACCTGCCGGCGATCCAGTTCAAGAACCCGGAGGCCGGCGTCGGCTTCGACGTCGACGGCGACCAGGCGCGGGAGACGCGCAAGCGGATCCTGGACGAGGTGGCCCGCGAGCGCACGCTCATCGCCGGCGGCCATCTCGAGTTCCCGGCGCTCGGCTACGTGGATCGGGATGGGGCTGGCTACAGCTTCGTGCCGGTGCTGTGGGTCGGCGGCGAGTAACGGCGGATACGGATTTCAGGGACCGTTCGGGGCGCCAGGGGGCGGCACCGAGTGGCCGAAGCGCGGGGACGGGCGTCGCGGATCCCGGGCAAGGACGAGAGGTAGGATCGTGGTCATTCAGAAGAATTGGCAGGAACTGATCAAGCCGAACAAGCTGCAGGTCACGACCGGCGACGACCCGAAGCGGGTCGCCACGGTCGTCGCCGAGCCGCTCGAGCGCGGCTTCGGCACGACGCTGGGCAACGCCCTGCGCCGCGTGCTCCTGTCGTCGCTCCAGGGCGCCGCCGTGACCTCGGTGCAGATCGACGGCGTGCTGCACGAGTTCTCGTCGATCCCGGGCGTGCGCGAGGACGTCACCGACATCGTCCTCAACATCAAGACCATCGCGATCCGCTCGCAGACCGACGCGCCCAAGCGCATGACCCTGCGCAAGACCGGCCCGGGCCTCGTCACCGCCGGTGACATCGGCACGGTCGGCGACATCCAGATCCTGAACCCCGACCTCGTGATCTGCACCCTCGACGACGGCGCCGAGATCCGCATGGAGTTCACCGTCGCCACCGGGAAGGGCTACGTCCCGGCCGAGCGCAACCGTCCCGAGGACGCGCCGATCGGCCTGATCCCGGTCGACTCGCTGTTCTCGCCGGTCACCAAGGTCAGCTACCGCGTCGAGACGACCCGCGAGGGCCAGGATCTCGACAAGGACAAGCTGACCATGACGGTCGAGACCAACGGCGCGGTCTCGCCGGAGGACGCGCTCGCCTACGCGGCGCGCATCATCCAGGACCAGCTGCAGGTCTTCGTGAACTTCGAGGATCCGCGCAAGGAAGAGGCCGCGCCGCTCGCGCCGCAGCTGCCCTTCAACCCGGCGCTGCTCAAGAAGGTCGACGAGCTGGAGCTGTCGGTCCGCTCGGCGAACTGCCTGAAGAACGACAACATCGTCTACATCGGCGACCTCATCCAGAAGTCCGAGGGCGAGATGCTGCGGACCCCGAACTTCGGCCGCAAGTCGCTCAACGAGATCAAGGAAGTGCTCGCCGGCATGGGCCTGCATCTCGGCATGGACATCCCCGGCTGGCCGCCGGAGAACATCGAGGATCTCGCCAAGCGCTTCGAGGAACACTACTGAGAGGCGAAGCCGCCTCGAGCTGAACCGGGCGGCGCCGCACCGCGCCGCCGGTTCGGCCCATCCTGACCCGGGACCCGCGGCGACGACGCCAAGTCCCCAACGAAACCCGCCGCGGGGTCACGCGGAGTGAACCGCCCCGTTCCCGGGGCACCCGGCCGTACCGTGGCACGGCGGCCGAGATGAGAAGGAAGCCAGCACCATGCGTCACGCCTACCGCGGCCGCCGTTTCAACCGCACCGCCGAGCATCGCAAGGCGATGTTCGCCAACATGTCCGCCGCGCTGATCAAGCACGAGCAGATCATCACCACCCTGCCGAAGGCGAAGGACCTGCGTCCGGTCGTCGAGAAGCTGATCACGCTGGGCCGCATCGACAGCGTGCACACCCGCCGCCTCGCCATGGCGCAGCTCCGCGACGCCGACATGGTCAAGAAGCTCTTCACCGTGCTCGGCCCGCGCTACAAGGGTCGTCCGGGCGGCTACTGCCGGATCATGAAGGCGGGCTTCCGCCAGGGCGACAACGCCCCGCTCGCGGTGATCGAGTTCGTCGACCGCGACGTCGAGGCCCGCGGCAAGGATTCCGGTCCGAGCCAGGTCTCCGAAGCCGCCTGATCGGCACGGGGCGTCCCGTCGCTCCTAGTCTTTGAGAAGCCGTCCCGGACCCTCCGGGGCGGCTTCTCGCGTTTCGGCTCCTCGCCGCGATCGCCATGTCGACGCGCGAACAACAAAAAACCCGCCGGCTCGCGCCGACGGGTCTGAAGCAGGGTCCACGTCTCGGATGGTCGCGGGAGCTCGCCCTGGCGGCCCGTCTCAGACAGGCCGGGAACTCGACCGCGCCGCGCTCCGAAAACCCCTATCCCTGCCGGGACTCGTCCGGTGGACCGTCCTGGTCGAGATCGTTGTCACGCCTGCGGCGCGGGAAGATGCCGTGATTGCTCATGGTCCACCTCCTCTTCGTAATCCGGGGCCTGCGGGCCCCACGAGGAGAGAATGAGCCGGCAATCGATTGGTTGCAAGCCCCCGTCAGCCGACGGGTCCGGCTCCGCCGTCGAGCAGCGTGGCGACCCGGGCCGCGAGGTCCGCGGAGCGGAACGGCTTCGTGAGCACCGGCAGGTCGTCGGGGATCTGCATCGCCTCGGCATGTCCGGTGAGGATCAGGACCGGCAGGCGCGGATCGCGCTCGCGGATCTCGGCGGCCAGCTCGATGCCGCTCATGCCGGGCATGGCGAGGTCGGCGACGACGATGTCGTAGCGGTCCGCCTCGAGGAGCCGGAGCGCGGCCTCGCCGTCGCCGGCTTCCGTGGTGCTGTGGCCGAAGCCGGTGAGGAACGAGGCCGTCACGTGGCGCACCTGCGAATCGTCGTCGACGATCAGAACGCGGGCCCGCCGGCCGGCGACCGGGACGGTGCCGGCGGCCTCGGGCGCCTGCTCGGGCGCCTGATCCGCGAAGGGGAGGGCGAGTTCCACGCGGGTGCCCCGACCGACCACGCTGTCGATCGCCAGCCGGCCCTTGGATTGCTGCGCGAGGCCGAACACCATGGCGAGGCCGAGCCCGGTGCCCTGGCCGACGGCCTTGGTGGTGAAGAACGGCTCGCAGACCCGGCGCAGGATCTCCTCCGGGATGCCGGTGCCCTCGTCGGTGACGCTGATGCCGAGATAGGTGCCGTCGGCGATCTCGGGATCGCCGCTGATCGCGAGCCGGCGCGTCGCGACCGTGATCGCCCCCCCGTCCGGCATGGCGTCGCGGGCGTTGATGCAGAGGTTGAGCACGGCGAGTTCGAGCTGGTCCGGATCGACCTGGACCGCCGGCAGGCCGTCCGCGAGGTCGGTCCGGACCGTCACGAGACCGCCGAGGCTGCGTCCGAACAGGTCGCTCATCCCGGAGATCAGGGTGTTCACGTCGACGGCGCGCGCCTGGAGGTCGTGGGCGCGGCTAAAGCTCAGGAGGCGCTTGGTCAGGGACGCCCCGCGCTCGGCGGCGCCGCGGGCGTTCTCGATCAGGCGCTGGACCCGCGGCTGGTCGGCGACCTTCGGGCCGGCGAGCTCGAGGCTGCCGAGGATCGCGGTCAGCAGGTTGTTGAAATCGTGCGCGATGCCGCCCGCGAGGGTGCCCAGCGCCTGCATCTTGTCCGACTGGCGCAGGCGCGCCTCCAGGGTCCGCTGCTCGGTCACGTCGCGCTCGATCGTCGCGAGGTGGCTGATCGCCCCGCCCGCGTCGCGGATCGGCACCCGCGTCACGTGGCTCCACTGCTCGGCGCCGGTCGGGCCGTCGCTGATCAGGCTCTCGGCCACCGCGCCGGACCGGATCGCGGCCGCGTCCGCCGCCGTCACGGGCTCGGCCTTCGGGCCGAGGAGGTCGGCCTCGCGCCGCCCGAGGCTGGCAGCGACGTCGTGGCCGAGGAGGGCGGCCTTGCGGCCGTTCAGCCGGACGAAGCGGCCCTCCGCGTCCTTGAAGCTGATCGCGTCCTGGGCGTGGTCGAGGAGGCCGCGCAGGAGAGCCCGCTCGGTGGCGAGGTCCCGGCCGAGGCGGTGGCGCTCGAAGGCCTGCCGGACGGTGGAGCGAAGCAGGCCCGCGTCCCAGGGCTTGGTGACGTAGCCGACGATGCCGCCGCGGTTGAGGGCGGCGATCACCGCGGTGATGTCGGCGTAGCCGGTCAGCAGGATCGCCTGCGCATCGTGGAAGCTGCGGGCCTCGGCGAGGAGCGCGTCGCCGGTGAGGCCCGGCATCCGCTGGTCCGAGAGCACGACGGCGATGTCGGGCTCGGCGCGCAGGATTTCCAGCGCCTCGGCCGGGCGCGAGGTCGTCAGAACCCGGTAGGAATCCTCGAACAGGTCCTCCAGGGCGATCAGGATGTCCGGCTCGTCGTCGACGGCCAGGATCGTCCCTACACCTGCCGTACCGTCACTCATGCACTGGCCGCCTGCCGCGGAATCCCGATCACGAAGCAGGCTCCCCCACCCGGGGCCGTCTCCACGGTGAGCGAGCCGCTATGCGCTTGAACGACGCTGTAGGCAATCGCAAGACCCAGGCCCGTGCCGGATCCGACCGGTTTCGTCGTGAAGAACGGCTCGAAGATCTTCTCACGCAGCGTATCCGGGATGCCAGGCCCGGTATCGCTGATGCGAATCTCGTCGAGTTCGGGGTTCGACTGGGTCGTGATCCGGATCGTGCCGCCCTCCGGCATGGCGTCGGCGGCGTTGCCCAGGATGTTCATCACCACCTGGTTGAGGAGCGCCGGGGTGCAGTGGATCTCGGCGCGGCCCGTGAAGCTGCGCTCCACGGCGATGCGCTCGCCGAGCTTGTGCTGGATCAGCGCGAGCACCGTCTCGATCGCCTCCGGCACGTTGACCAGGGCGCGCTCGCCCTCGTCGAGGCGCGAGAACTTCCGGAGGTTCAGCACCAGATCCTGGATGCGGGTCAGCCCCATCCGCATCGAGCCGACCCGCTGCCGGGCCTTGTCGATGGCGCGAGTGGCGGCCTCCGGAGCAGCGCCCGGCAACTCGCCGAGCAGGCGCTCGACGGTGCCCTGGTGGGCCAGGATGAAGGCCAGGGGATTGTTGATCTCGTGGGCGATTCCCGCCACCAGCTCGCCGAGCGAGGCCATCTTGGCGGCCTGGACGAGCTTGGACTGCGCCTCGGTGAGCTGGCGGTTGGCGTCGGCGAGGTCGCGGTTGGCCCGCTCCAGGGCGTCGGCGAGGCCCGCTCGGGCCTCGGCCGCGTCGGCCTCCGCGCGGGCGCGCTCCACCGCCCGCTCGCGCTCGCCGAACTGGCCGGCGATGCGCCGGTCGTCCTCCTCCAGGAGCCGCCGCCGCACGAAGCCACGGACCCGCAGGGCCAGGACCTCGGCGTCGGTCTTCGAGACCACGTCGTCGGCGCCGGCCGCGTAGGCTTCGACGAGGAAGTCCTTAGCGGGATCGCTGCCGGCGATGCCGACGAGGTGGAAGCCCGCGCCGGCCGCCTGTCCCGAGCGCCGCTGGCTGATCGCCCGGCACAGGGCGAGGCCGTCATAGGCGTGCCCCAGGAGATCGACCGTCACGCAGTCGAAGGCCTCGTCGCCGGCGGCCGCGTCCAGGGCGGCCAGGGCCGCCTCCGGCCCGTCGACGCTCGCCACGTGGTGGCCGTCCTGGCCCATCACGCCGGCGAGGAAGGTCCGGTAGGTGGCGCTGCCGTCGATCACCAGGACCCGCCCGCGCCGGAACGCGGCGGCGCCCGGTCCCTCACCGTCGGTCGTCGGCCGGCGCTCGCGCAGCAGGGCGCGGATGCGCAGGATCATCAGGTCGCGGTCGGCGGATTTCGGCAGGTAGGCGTCGGCGCCGCTCTCCAGACCCTGGCGCTCGCCGCCGCTGCCGCCGGTCAGCATCAGGACCGGCAGGGCCCGGGTGCGCAGCGACAGGCGCATCTGCCGGATCAGCTCGTCGCCGTTCATGCCCGGCAGGTGGTAATCGGCCACCACGAGGTCGGGCTGGCTGCGGTTGAGGTGATCGAGGGCGGTCTCGGCGGAGGCGCAGCGCTCCACCGCGAAGCCGTGCGCCTCCAGCAGCAGGCGCAGTTCCAGGGCCTGCGTCTCCGAATCCTCGACCAGCAGGATCCGGGCCGGCACCTCCGCCGGGCCGGCCTCGCTCACGGCCGCGCCCCCGCATCCACGAGGCGCAGGACGTGGTCGGCAACGCGGTCGAGGGGCAGGACGGCGCGGGCGGCCCCGAGACGCACGGCCGCCGCCGGCATGCCGTAGACCACGGCGGTGCTCTCGTGCTCGGCCACGGTCTGGGCGCCGGCCCTGTGCATGTCGGCGAGGCCCAGGGCCCCGTCCTCGCCCATGCCGGTGAGCAGCACGCCGATGCCGGAGGGGCCGGATTGCCGGGCCATGGACCGGAACAGCACGGTGGCGGCCGGGCGCTGGCCGGAGACCGGCGCGGAATCGATCACCCGCAGGATCCGGCCGGAGCCGATCTCCAGGTGGCGGTCGCCCGGGGCCACGTAGACCCGGCCGGGTTCGGCGCGCTCGCCGTCCTGGGCGAGGGAGACCGGGAGGGCGACGACGCTGTCGAGCCAGCTGGCGAACCCGTCCATGAAGGCCGCGCCCATGTGCTGGACGACCAGGACCGGCAGCGGGAAGTCCTTGGGCAGGGCGCCGATCACCCGCGCCAGCGCCGGGGGACCGCCCGTCGAGGCGGCGATGCCCAGGAGGCTCGGGACCTGCCCGGACAGGTCGGCCAGCGGCGCCTGGGGCGCGACGGCGGAGCGGCCGGCCCACTCGGTGCCGATCGGCCGGCGGCGGATGACCGGAACCTGGGCCATGATCCGCAGCTGCGTGCAGATCTCGCCGGCCACGCCCTCGTAGCCGGCATGGGTCGTGGCCACGGGCTTCTCGACGACCGACAGGGCCCCGGCCCGGAGCGCGTTCATCGAGATGCGCAGCGAGTTATCCTCGACCGAATCCGCCACCACGACGATCGGGGTCGGGTGCTCGGCCATGATCCGGCGAGTCGTCTCCAGCCCGTCGATCCCCGGCAGGCGGATGTCCATCGAGATCACGTCCGGCCGCACGGTCCGGAGCTTGTCGAGGGCCTCCTCGCCGGAGGCGACCGCGGCCACGAGTTCGAGGCGGGGATCGCGGGAGACGATGTGGCGCAGCAGCTCGCGCACCACGAGGCTGTCCTCCACGAGCATCACACGGACGGGGGTCATAGGAGCTGCCCGATCGTATCCAGCAGCTGGCGCTGGTCGAACTTCTGCTTGGTCAGGTAGGCGTCGGCGCCGAGATCCAGGCCCCGGGCGACGTCGGCGGCATCCCCGCGGGAGGTCATCAGGATCGCCGGGAGCCGGGCGAAGCGCTCGTCGGCCCGCAGGGCCTTCAGGAGGCCGAACCCGTCGAGGCGCGGCATCTCCACGTCGGCGAGCACCAGGTTCACGGGCTCGATCTCGGCGCGCAGCCGGTCGAGGGCGTCCTGCCCGTCGACGCAGACGACCACGCGGTAGCCGGCGGCTTCCAAGATTCCCTTCTCCAGAGTCCGGGTGGTGATCGAATCGTCGACGACCAGGATGGTCGCGCGCGCGGACGCGCCCGCCGCGGCGTGAGTCGTCGAACGTGGAGCCGGCGCCATCGTTCCGAGCGCGCCGCCCGATGTCCCGGCCTGGGCGCGCGAAGCGAGCCCCTCGGGGTCGAGGACCAGCACCGGCACGTCCCCGTGCAGCACCGCCGTGCCGGCGATCAGACCCGGATCGGCGCCGAAATCCGGCGCGGGCAGGACCAGGAACGGGCGGACGTCGTGCAGGCGGTCGACCGCCAGGGCCAGACGGCCGCCGCCGGTCCGCAGGACGACGGCGGTCAGCGTGCCGGGATCGGCCGGGTCGGCGACCTGTCCGAGGATCGCGGCGAGGTCCGTCACCGGGTGGCTCGTCGCGGCGTCCCCGTCACCGAGGCGCACGATCGTCCGGCCCATGGCGACCGGCAGGTCGTCGCGCCGCAGGCGCAGGAGGCGCTCCACGGCGCCCCCGGGGAGGGCGTAGCTGCGCCCGGCCGCCTCGACCAGCAGCAGGCTGCGCCGGGCCGCCGAGAGCGGCAGGCTGAAGATCAGGGCGGTGCCGGCCGGGTCGCGCGGCTCCAGGCGGACGCTGCCCATGAGCTGGCGGGCGGCGTCCGCGGCCACCGAGAGGCCGTAGCCGCGCCCCGACAGGGTGTCGACCGCCTCGGCGGTGGAGAAGCCGGGCTCGAACACGAGGCGCAGCAGGGTGTCGGGTTCGGCCGCGGAAGCGGGGCCGAGGAGGCCGCGCTCGCGGGCCGTCGCCTCGATCCGGGCGAGGTCGGGGCCGGGCCCGTCGTCGAACACGGTGACCTGCAGGCGGGCGCCGCGCACCGCGACCTCCAGCCCGAGGCCCAGGGCCTCCGGCTTGCCGGCCGCGCGCCGCACCTCCGGCGCCTGCCAGCCGTGGCTGAGGGCGTTGCGCAGGGCGTGGAGCAGCGGATCCTTCAGCGCCTGCAGCGTGCCGCGCTCCACCGGCAGGTCGAGGCCCCGCAACGCGAGATCGACCTCGCGGCCCTGCTCCCGGGCGGTCTCGCGCAGCGACCGGGCGAGGGGGGCCAGGACGGTCTCGGCCGGGACCAGGGCGAGGCGCTCGGCGGCCGCGCGGACGCGGGTCGCGGCGCCCTCGACCGCGCTGGTCGCGGAGGCTTGGCGCCGCGACAGGTCCGCGGCCTCCCGGGCGAAGGCGCCCGCGCGCGCCGCGAGGGCGCGCCACTCGGGCCGCTCCGCGCCGGCCCCGGCCGCGAGGGCCTCGGCGCCGACGCGCAGGTCGCGGGCCAGGCGGGCGAGCCGGGCGAGGCCGTCGGCCGCGGGCGCCTGGCCGGCCAGGGTGCTGGCGAGATCGTGGCTCGCCCGGGCCAGCGCCTCGACGGCCTCCGCCGGCACCCGCAGGATCGCCGCGGAGACCTCCGGCGGCTCGGAGCCGGGTTTCGGCGCGGGGTCGGCCTGTGTCGGCGCGGCGGTCGCGGCCGGCGGGGATGCCGGCGCGGCGGGGGCCCCCGGTGGCGGGCTCGGACTCGGATCCGGCAGCGGGGCGGGTGGTGCGGGTTGTGCCGGCGGCGTCTCGCCCGGGAGCCGGAGGACGTGGCCGAGGGCCGCCAGGGCGTCGGCCGGCATGTCCGGACCGGACCCGTCGGTGAGGCCGGCGACGTAGGACTCGATCCGGTCGAGGGCGAGGTGGACGGCGTTGGCCGCCTCGCGGTCGAGGGCGGTGGCGCCGGTGCGCACGCCCTCGAACAGCGTCTCGAGACGGTGGGCCACCGCCTCGACCGCCGGGAGATCGACGGCGCGGGAGGCGCCCTTCAGGCTGTGGGCGCGGCGGAAGACGTCGTTCCAGTCCGGCGTGGCGCTGCCGAGCGCCCCGCGGATCGCCGCGACGTGCTCCCGGTGCTCGACGTCGAAGGCGGCGAGCAGGAGCTTGCGGATATCCTCGGCCAACGGGGCGCCCGCCTCAGTGCCGGTATCGTTCGGCCAGGGCCATGAGGGCCTGGGCGAGCTCGGTGAGGTTGGCGGAGGCGGCCTCGACCTGCCGGGTGCCA
>NZ_JBKFAL010000043.1:0-26310 GCF_053345625.1 Methylobacterium sp. D53M | reverse complement strand
GCCGCGTCCTGCCGGGCCGCCTCGGCCTCGGCCTCCAGCTGCCGGGTGCGGATCAGGTTGTCCTTGAACACCTGCACGGCGCGGGCCATGGCGCCGATCTCGTCGCGTCGGTGCCGGAACGGGACCTCGGTGCCGGCCTCACCCCGCGCCAGCCGGGTCATCGCGGCGGTCATCGCGGCGATCGGCCGCGAGATGTAGAGGAGGCCGAAGATCGCCGCCGCCAGGGCGGACACCAGCGCGAGGCCGATGCTGGCGACGGCCGCGGCGGAGGCGGTCTCGACCCGGGTCATCGCCGCGTCCGCGTCCTGCTGCGCCGCTTTCTCGTCGTGGTCCGCCAGACGGGCCAGGGCCGCCCGGGCACCGTCGTACAGTGCCACGACGTCGGGCCGGATCAGCAGCGCGGTCGCCTCCGTCTGCCGCCCCGCCTCCACGAGGCGCCGCACATCCCGTTCCACCTCCGCGAATCGGGTCCAGGACGCGTCGAACGCGTCGTAGTGCCGCCGCTCCTCGGCGGTGGTGATCAGCGGTTCGTAAGCCCGGCGCGCGTCGCGCAGCCGCGCGTGCGTGGTCGCCAGGGCGGCCACATTGGCGTCCCGGTGCTCCGGCGTATCCGACAGCAGGATGAGCCGGTACTGCTTGATGCGCACCTCGGAGGCCGCCACTTCGATCGCGCCGACCTTCTCGAGGGAGGGCACCCAGTCCCTGGCCAGCGCCGTCGCAGCCTGCCCGATCCCGGCCAGCTGACGGAGGGACAGGCCGCCTTGCGCCGCGGAGATCAGGGCAATTCCCGCAAAGAGAAGGGCCAGGATTGCTTTGAGTGGAATGGATACGCGCATGACGATCCTCGGCCAGATCCGAGTGCGGGACAATCGCATCGGGCGGCCCGACGCAGGCGACTGCATCTAGCCACTTCGGAATCTCGCGCAACTCGCGCCTTAAAAACATCATAGAATGGTTTTGACTTGCAAAAATAATTCAAAAATACATAATTAACCGAACAAATATACATCTTCATATCAGATAAAGGTCAACCGTCGCGCAGGTTCTGGTATCTGCTTCGACCGAGAATTTCTCTTATCCAGACGAAAGCGTTGACGGCGACGATACAAGTGACGCTTGTGCCGGACCCGCACGCGACGGTCCGCGTCGACCGAGCCCCCATCCTTCCGAGAGGATTCTGCGCCGGGCCGCGATGCCCACCCGAGTCCTCACGCACCTCCGTCGATCCGGCCTTCCGCCAGGATCACCGGGACGAGTTGCACCCCGGCCTTCGCTCCTGCATTGCTCCTCAACCGCAAGGGGAGGGTTCGGGGCATGTCGACGGCTCGGGTCACCGTGGTCGATCACCCGCTGGTGCAGCACAAGCTGACCCATCTGCGGGACAAGAACCGCTCGACCAAGGGCTTCCGGCAGATCCTCAACGAGATCGGGATGCTCCTGGCCTACGAGGTGACCCGTGACCTCCCGCTGGAGCCTGTCACCATCGAGACGCCCCTTCAGCCGATGCAGGGGCAGCAGATCCAGGGCAAGAAACTGGTGCTCGCGCCGATCCTCCGCGCCGGAGTGGGCTTTCTCGACGGCATGCTGTCGCTGGTCCCGTCGGCCCGCGTCGCGCATATCGGGCTCTACCGGGATCCCGAGACGCTGGAAGCCGTGGAGTACTACTTCAAGGCGCCGTCCGATCTGGCCGACCGGACGGTGCTGGTGCTGGATCCTATGCTGGCGACCGCCAACTCGGCGATCGCGGCCCTCGACCGCCTCAAGGCCCGGGGCGCCTCCGACCTCCGCTTCGTCTGCCTGCTGGCGGCGCCGGAGGGCCTCGCCAAGTTCCAGGCCGCCCATCCGGACGTGCCGGTCTGGACCGCGGCGATCGACAGCCACCTGAACGACCACGGCTACATCGTCCCGGGCCTCGGCGACGCCGGCGACCGGATGTACGGCACCCGCTAGGAGCCGGCCTCAGCGCCGCCGCCGGGCTCCGGCGCGGCCCTTGCCGACGACCTTGCGGAGGGTCTGCGAGAGCTGATCCACCGAGTAGGGCTTCTGGATCAGGTCGAAGCCGTGGACGCCCTCCTGCGCCAGCACGTGGCTGTAGCCGGAGGTGAGGACCACCGGCAGGTCGGGCAGGCGCCGCTGCAGCTCGCGGGCCAGCGCGATACCGCCCATGCCGGGCATCACGACGTCGGAGAAGACGGCGTCGAAACGGAAGGGGATCCTCTCGATCTCGACGAGCGCCTCCTCGGCATTCGTCGCCCAGACGGTCTTGTGCCCGAGATCTTCCAGGATCTGCGTGGCGAAGCGGCCGACCTCGATGTTGTCCTCGACGACCAGCACGCAGAGGCTGGCGCCGTCGAGCCCGCTCTCCTCGCTCCGCGGCGTGACGGGCATGTCCGGCGCGTGCTCCGCCTGCGGCAAGTAGAGCGTGAAGGTCGTGCCGTGGCCCGGGCTGCTGGACACGTCGACGTCGCCCCCGGACTGCTTGGCGAAGCCGAAGACCTGGGACAGCCCGAGCCCCGTGCCCTTGCCGATGTCCTTGGTGGTGAAGAACGGTTCGAAGATGCGCGGCAGCACGTCGGCTGGAATGCCGATGCCGGTGTCGGACAGCGACACCGCCGCGAAGGTGCTGCGCGACCCCGCGTGTCCGCGGATCGCCGGCATGGGCCGGTCGCCGGATAGCTGCAGGGTGAGCGTGCCCTCACCGCCCATCGCGTCGCGGGCGTTCACCGCCATGTTGATCAGCGCGGTCTCGAACTGGCTGAGGTCGGCGCGGATGTAGCAGGGTGTGGCGGGGATCTCGGCCAGAACGCTGATGCGCGCGCCGGTGACCGAATCCAGCATCTCCGCCACGGCCCGCAGCGAGGCGCCCACCTCGAAAACCTCGGGCCGCAAGGCCTGGCGGCGCGCGAAGGCGAGGAGCTGGCCGGTCAGCTTGGCGGCGCGGTCGACGGTATCGGAGATCGCCTCGACGTAACGGCGACGGCGCTCCTCCGGCAGGTCCGGCCGCTTGAGCAGGTCGGTGGAGGATTTGATCACCGTCAGCAGGTTGTTGAAGTCGTGGGCGACGCCGCCGGTCAGCTGCCCCACCGCTTCGAGCTTCTGCGACTGCCGCAGCGCCTCCTCCACGCGCTCGCGCTCGGCGCTCTCGGACTGGAGCCTGGCATGGGCCTCCGCCAACGCCTGCATATTGCGTCGCTGCTCGGTCAGGTCCGTCAGGATCCCGCAGAGGAGCGGCTGATCGCCCTGGCAGGCGAAGCGGCTGAGCGACAGGAAGGTCGCGCTCTCCGATCCCGCCGCCGCGCGCAGCGCGATCTCCTCGCGGACGGGCCCGTCCATCGCTTGCCGGATCAGGCGCCCGAGGTCGACATCCGCGTGGACGAAATTCCGGAGCGCGCGGCCGGTCAGGCGCTCCTGCGGCTCGCCGAGCATCTCGGCCAGCCGCCGGTTGCAGTAGAGCAGCGTCCCGTCCAGCGCCAACGTGAACGCGCCTTCCTGCATCTGCTCGATCAGTGCCCGGTAGGGCAGGTCCGCGTTCTCGAGCGTGTAGACGAGGCGCTCGTGGTTCGGCCCCTCCACCACGACGGCGTCGAAATCGCCCCGGCGGATGGCCGCGAGGGTCTCCTCGCTCTCCTCCAGCCGCGCCTCGAGCTCGCGGATGTGTGCGCGATAGGCGTCGAGCCCGGGCTCGTCGCCGGGCAGCAGAGCGTCCACACCCATCAGAGCGGCTCCGCGGCGGACGCGATCTCGAGACTGCGCAGCACGCGGCCCTCGTCCGAGAGGTCGCCCGAGAGGCGCCGTTCCGGCGCCGGCGCCAGTCTCAGGAGTGTGGGTGCGGCGAGGATCCCGTCGCGCTCGGCCAGGTCGGGCTGCTGATAGATGTCGACGATCTCCAGCTCGTAGCGGCCCGGCACGTGCGCCTCGCAGATGCGGCGCAGGACTTCGACCGCGCGCAGCGAGCGCGGCGCGGTTCCGGCCACGAACAGCCGCAACCGGACGTGCTGCGCGTCCGTCCGAGACGAGGCGGCCGCGCTCAAGGCCGGTCGGCCTTGGGACGGATGTCGAGGCCGACCAGAACCTTCTCGGTGTTCGACAGGTCGCCGATGATCCGCTTGAGCGGCGACGGCAGGCGGCGCACAAGGGTCGGGATCGCGAGGATCTGATCGCCGGCGGCGAGCTGCGGATTTTTCATGAGGTCGATGACCTCGATGTCGTAGTGGCCGGCCAGGTGCTCCTCGCAGAACCGCTTCAGGTTGGTAAGGGCGGCAAGAGACTTGGCCGTCTGCCCGGCGACGTAGAGGCGCAGGTGATAGTCGCCGGAATCGCGGTCGGGATCCGTCTCGGGTGCCGGGTCGTCCGATGTCGCATCGCTCATTCCGCGGCACTCCGTCGTGCGATCAACGCCTGCTGCTCCGCCGCGAGCGTGACGCCCCGCGCCGCGTCCTCGGCGCGCAGGCTCTCCTCCTCGTCCACGGCCGCCTCGAGACCGGCCCTGAGCTCCTCGATCTGACGCTCCAGGGCGGAGCGCCGGCGCGCCATATCCCGGAGCCGGCGCTCGGTCGCGTCCCGGTGCTGCTGCGCGGCCGCGCGTTCCTGAGCCTCCTGAACCAGGCGCGCGGTGCCGGTGAGAACACCTGATGGACCAATATAGGCATCCACCAACTGGATCCCGCCCGACGACATCAGAAATTCACGGATCTGGTTGGAGTGGCTCATACCCCGCGCCTTGATGACGTAGAGGGTCCGCGTCCGCTCGCCGTTCGCCTCCATGTTCTGGAGCTTGATCCAGGCATCCATCAGGGATGACACGCCGAGATCGTTGTCCTCGACCAGGGACCCGTCGCCGCGGAGGGTCGTGAAGATCGCCGTGACGCCGCGGACCTTCATCAGGTCGATCATGCGCAGGAGCGTCGCCTGCAACTCGCCCGCCGGCCCGCGCAGGGCCGAGATCGGGTCGATCACCACCACGTCCGGCCGGAACTGGTCGAGGTCGCGGTGCATCCGCGCGAGATGCGTCTCCAGGCCGAACAGGCTCGGCCGCGCGGCCTCGAAGCGGAGGCGGCCGCTCGCCACGTGCGCGGCGAGGTCGAGCCCGATCGAGCGCGCGTTGCGGATGATCTGGGCCCCGCTCTCCTCGAACACGAAGGCCATGCAGCGCTCGCCGCGCCGGCAGGCCGCGTCGAGGATCGAGGCGGCGAGCATGCTCTTCCCGGTCCCGGCCTCCCCGGAGATCAGGATCCCGGAGCCGCGATGGAAGCCCCGCGGTCCCAGCATGGCGTCGAGCCCGGCGATTCCGGTCCAGAGGATGCCGTCGGGCACCGCGTAGGCGAGATCCGCCGAGGTCACCGGCAGCACGCTGATCCCGGCGTGATCGATCAGGAACGGGTACTCGTTGGTGCCGTGGGCGGAGCCGCGATACTTGACGACGCGCAGCCGCCGCGTCGTGATCTGGTCCTCGACGCGGTTGTCGAGCAGCACGACGCAGTCGGAGACGTATTCCTCCAGGCCCTGGCGGGTGAGCGGCCCCTCGCCGCGCTCGCCCGTGATGATCGCGGTGAGGCCGCGATCCTTGATCCAGCCGAACAGGCGGCGCAGCTCGGCGCGGAGCAGGGTCGGATCGGTGAAGCCCGCGAACAGCGTCTCGATCGTGTCGAGGACGACGCGCTTGGCCCCGATCGAGTCCACCGCGAAGCCGAGGCGGATGAACAGGCCCTCGAGGTCGTACTCTCCGGTCTCCTCGATCTCGCTCCGCTCCACGCGCACGTGGTCGATGGCGAGATGGTCCGCGGCGACGAGACCGTCGAGGTCGTAGCCGAGCGACGCGACGTTCGCCGCCAGATCCTCGGCCCGCTCCTCGAAGCTCATGAACACGCCGGGCTCGCCGTAGAGCGTCGCGCCGTTGACCAGGAAGGTCGTGGCGAACAGCGTCTTGCCGCAGCCCGCGGCGCCGCAGATGAGCGTCGGCCGCCCGGCCGGCAGACCGCCATGGGTCAGGTCGTCGAAACCGGTGATGCCGGTCGCGACCTTGGGTAGTGTCCGGGCGGCTTGCGGGTCGGGCACGATGGGCGAATCCCTGGACGTCTCGGAGGACGGCAAGTCCGGAAGTGGGGCGGCGCTCTCAACCCTGCCGGGCCGATCGGGACGGTTCGCACCGCGAGAGACGCGGAGGCTGGCGCGAACCGCGCGTCGAACGGGCGGAACACCGGTGGAATGCGGTATGGCAACGGGTCCGCCCGCGCAATATGGGTGCGTGACGCGTCCGGCCGCCATCCCGTCGACGGACTGCGCAGACCGATGGAGGGCCTCCATGCTCGGCTGGGACGTCGACGTCAACGAGGCCCTGACGGCGCCGGCCGTGGCGCGCAACCGCGACGCGATCCTGGCCGTGCTCCGCGAGATCCTGCCCGACAGCGGCACCGTTCTGGAGATCGCCAGCGGCTCCGGTGAGCACGCGGTCCACGTCGCCGCGGCCCTGCCGGGCGTGGACTGGCTGCCGAGCGATCCCGAACCCGCCGCCCGGCGCAGCATCGCCGCGCACGCGCTCCGGGCCGGCCTCGCCAACATCCGGCCGCCGCTCGCGCTCGACGCCGCCGCCGCGGCGTGGCCCGTCGCGCGGGTCGACGGGATCGTGTGCATCAACATGATCCACATCGCGCCCTGGGCCGCCACCGAGGGCTTGATGGCCGGCGCCGGACGCGTCCTGAGCGCGGGCGGCGTCCTGTTCCTGTACGGGCCGTTCCGCGAGGCGGACCGGCCGTTCGCGGAGAGCAACGCCGCCTTCGACGCCTCCTTACGCGCGCGGGATCCCGCCTGGGGCGTGCGGGACCTCGACGCCGTCGCGGCGGAAGCGACCCGGCACGGGCTCAGCCTGGTCCGGCGCGTGGCCATGCCCGCCAACAATCTGAGCCTGATCTTCGGCCGGGCGGACAGGTGAGCGCCCGTCTGTCACGGCTTTCCGCATCTGCACACTGTATTCAAGCATCCGCGTGCTGCACTATCCTGTCCTGAACCCGATGCGGCGGCAAAAGCCGCACGGGCCGCAGGAGGAAGCCCATGCCGATGGAACGCAGCGTCTCGAGCCGGGCCCTCGCCCTTCTCGCAGTGGCCGGATTACTGGGATCGACACAGGCGCGGGCCGCGGATCCCATCAGGATCGGGGTGATCGCCGAGGCGCAGTCGGTGGTCGGGGCCTCGATCCCGCAGGCCGTCCAGCTCGCCGCCGACGAGATCAACGCCCAGGGCGGCGTCGACGGGCGCCAGATCCAGGTCGTCACCTACGACGACAAGTCCTCGGCCTCCGACGCGGTCCGCGCCTTCCAGCGGGCGGTCTCCGAGGACAAGGTCAACCTCGTCATCGCCAGCTACATCTCGGAGGTCGTGCTGGCGCTGATGCCCTGGGCGGCCCGGCTTAAGACGCCGATGATCACGCCCGGCGCGGCCTCGAACGAGATCAGCGCCGCGGTCCACAAGGACTACGCGCGCAACAAGTACACCTTCCACGGCTACCTGACCTCGGCGGCGCTCGCCCAGTCCATCTGCGATTCCACCAAGGACATGCTGATCGACCTGATGAAGGTGAAGACCGCCGCGATCATGAGCGAGGACGCGGCCTGGACCCGGCCGCTCGACGTCGGCTACGAGAAGTGCCTGCCCGAGATCGGTGTGAAGGTCGTCGACCACATCCGCTTCTCGCCGGACACGGGCGATTTCACGCCGATCTACAACAAGATCGAGGCGGCCAAGCCCGACCTGATCGTCACCGGCATCTCGCATGTCGGCGTGCAGCCGACCGTGCAGTGGCAGAACCAGAAGGTGCCGCTCGCCATGACCGGCATGAACTCGCAGGCGACCTCCTCGACCTTCTGGTCGAACACCAACGGCGCGACCCAGGGCGTGATCTTCCAGAGCATCGCGGTGCCGGGCGCGGCGATCACCGAGAAGACGATCCCGTTCGCCGAGGCCTTCACCAAGCGCTTCGGCGGCGCGCCGTCCTACGCCGGGTACATGGCCTACGATCAGGTCTACTACGCCGCCGACGCGGTGAAGCGGGCCGGCACCACGGAGGCCGACAAGCTGGTCGACGCCCTGGAGAAGACCGACTGGGTCGGCACCGTCGGGCGCACGCAGTTCTACGGCAAGGACGACCAATTCACCCACTCGATAAAGTACGGGCCGGGCTTCGTCACCGGCCTGATGGCGCAGTGGCAGGACGGCAAGCAGGTCGCGGTCTGGCCGAAGAGCCTCGCGCAGGGCGCGATCGTGCTCCCGGCGGCCGTGAAGGCGGCGGCCCGCTAGGCGGCTCTCCGGACCGGCAACGGGCGCGCGGCTTGCCAAGCGCGCCCGTTGCCGCAAGTAGAGCCGGGCCGCGACACCGTGAGCGCGGCCGAGACGACGTGCGCGCTGAGGACAATCGCTGATGGCCACCACCGACCTGCCCGGGACCATGCGCCAGATCCGCTACGCGGGTTCCGGCGGACCGGAGGTGATCAGCCTGGAGAACGCGCCCGTGCCGAGCCCGGAGCCCGGCCAGGTCCTGATCGAGGTGGTGGCGGCCGGCGTGAACCGGCCCGACGTCGCGCAGCGGTCCGGGGTGTACCCGCCGCCGCCCGGCGCCACCGAGATTCCGGGCCTCGAAGTCGCCGGCCGCGTGGTCGCGCTCGGCAGCGGGGTCGAGGGCCTGTCGGCCGGCGACGAGGTCTGCGCCCTGGTGATCAGCGGCGGCTACGCCGAGTACGCCGTGGCCGAGGCGGCCCACTGCCTGCCGCGACCGAAGGCCGTCTCGCTGGTCGATGCCGGCGGTCTGCCGGAGACGTTCTTCACGGTCTACTCCAACGTGGTCCAGCGCGGCCGCCTGACGCGCGGCGAGAGCTTCCTCGTCCACGGCGGGTCGAGCGGCATCGGCGCCACGGCGATCCAGATCGCCAAGCATGTCGGCGCCCGGGTCTTCGCGACGGCGGGCTCCGCCGAGAAGTGCCGGTTCTGCGAGGATCTCGGCGCGGATGCCGCGATCGACTACAAGCAGGCCGACTTCGCCGAGGAACTGAAGCGCCTCACCGACGGGCGCGGCGTCGACGTCATCCTCGACATGATCGGCGCCAGCTACCTCGCCCGGAACCTCAAGTCGCTGGCACCGGACGGGCGGCTGGTGATGATCGCGCTGATGGGCGGCTACAAGGTCGACGGGCTGAACATCACGCCGATCATGCGCAACCGCCTGACCTTCACCGGCTCGACGCTCCGGCCGCGCGGGAAGGGCGACAAGGCCGCGATCGCCGACGGTCTCCGCCGGGACATCTGGCCCGAACTCGAGGCCGGACGCATCCGGTCCGTCACCCACGCCACGTTCCCGCTCGAAGAGGCGCGGGCGGCGCACGAGCTGATGGAATCGAGCGCCCATCTCGGCAAGATCCTGCTGACGACCGGCCGCTGAGCAGGCCCCGTCAGGAACCTGCCTCGGCGGCCCCGCGTTGGCGGCCGGTAACGAGATCGTGTCGCACAGCGCCCGTTCCGGCGTGTGGCGTCCCGCCGAGGAAGGTTTTGCACATGGCCGAGAGACTGAACCCCAACGAGAGCCGCCAGGGCGAGCGCGGCAAGCCGGTGCTCTGGGTCTTGGTGGCGAGCCTCGTCCTGCTGGCGATCGCGACCGTGGGCCTGCTCACGTGGAACGGCGCCAACTCGCCGAAGGACTACGCCAGCCAGAGCCAGGACGCGTCGCGCAAGGAGGTGACGGGCTCGGTCAACGGCCAGTCCGGCGGATCGTCGCCGTCGAACAGCACCGCCGTTCCGGGCGGCAACCCGTCCTATCCGCAGCCGGCCCAGCCGGGCGCGAACGGCGCGCCGAAGTAAGGCGTCGCGCGCGGGACGGGATGCGCCGTCCCGCACACGGCCCTCTCAGCGGGTCGGGATCGGCGTCGGGCCGCGGTAATCGTAGAAGCCGCGCTTCGCCTTCCGGCCGAGCCAGCCGGCCTCGACGTACTTCACGAGGAGCGGGCAGGGCCGGTACTTCGAATCGGCGAGGCCCTCGTAGAGAACCTGCATGACCGAGAGGCAGGTATCGAGGCCGATGAAGTCGGCCAGCTGCAGCGGGCCCATCGGGTGATTCGCGCCGAGCTTCATGGCGGTGTCGATCGACTCGACCGATCCGACGCCCTCGTAGAGCGTGTAGATCGCCTCGTTGATCATCGGCAGCAGGATCCGGTTGACGATGAAGGCCGGGAAATCCTCCGACATCGTCGACGTCTTGCCGAGCTTCGCGATGAACGCCTTGGCCGACTCGTAGGTCGTGTCCTCGGTGGCGATGCCGCGGATCAACTCGACGAGCTGCATCACCGGCACCGGGTTCATGAAGTGGATGCCGATGAACTTCTCCGGCCGGTCGGTCGCCGCCGCCAGCCGGGTGATGGAGATCGACGACGTGTTGGTCGCCACCAGGGTCTCCGGCCGCAGCGACCCGCACAGCGTGGTGAAGATCTCGCGCTTGGTCGCCTCGTTCTCGGTCGCCGCCTCGATGACGAGATCGCACGGGCCGAGGGCAGCGAAATCGCGGGCGGGGACGATGCGCGAGCGGGCCTCGCCGCTGTCGCCCTCGGTGAGCGTGCCCTTCGAGACGAGGCGCGCGAGGCTGCCCTCGATCACCGACAGCCCGTTCTCGAGCCGGGCGGGATCGCGGTCGTTCAGCAGAACCTCGAAGCCGGCGGTGGCGCAGACCTGCGCGATGCCGCTGCCCATCTGGCCCGCGCCGACGATGCCGACCCGCTTGATCTCCATATGCATGTGCCGACCTGTGCCCCCAAGGCGGATGCCGCAGCGCTGCCGCCCAGCTCTCTGGACGGCACGGACGCGACGGCACCGCGCGAAGTCTCGCCGCTGCTGCCTTCTAGACCAATCCTCGATCCGGAAGGAACCCGTGAAGCCGCGTTCTGCGACAATGCTCGCGGGTTGCCAGATCCGGTGCCGTTACTGGCCCTTGGCTTTGCCGATCTCGGATTGCAGCTCGGGAACGACCTGGAACAGGTCGCCGACGAGGCCGTAATCGGCCACCTGGAAGATCGGTGCGTCCTCATCCTTGTTGATGGCGACGATGACCTTCGAGTCCTTCATGCCGGCGAGGTGCTGGATCGCGCCCGAGATGCCCACCGCGACGTAGAGGTCCGGCGCCACGACCTTGCCGGTCTGCCCCACCTGCCAGTCGTTCGGCGCGTAGCCCGCGTCCACGGCGGCGCGGGAGGCGCCGACGGCGGCACCGAGCGAGTCGGCCAGCGGCTCGATCAGCTCGTGGAACTTGTCCGAGGAGCCGAGCGAGCGGCCGCCGGAGACGATGATCCGCGCCGAGGCCAATTCCGGCCGGTCGGACTTGGCGATCTCCTCGCCCTTGAAGCTCGAGCCGCCCGCCTCGGGCGCGGCCGCCGAGACGGCCTCCACCGGCGCCGCGGCGCCGCCCTCTTCGGCCGCCTTGAAGGCCGCCGTGCGCACCGTGATCACCTTCTTGCCGGCGGGCGCCTGCACGGTCTGGATGGCGTTGCCGGCGTAGATCGGCCGCTCGAACGTGTCGGGCGAGACCACCTTGATGATGTCGGAGACCTGCGCGACGTCGAGCAGGGCGGCCACGCGCGGCAGCACGTTCTTGCCCGTGGTCGAGGCCGAGGCGATGATCGTCTCGTAGGGCTCGGCGATGGCGGCGATGAGCGCCGAGACCGGCTCGGCGAGGTCGTGGTCGTAGACGCCGTCCTCGGCGTTCAGGACCTTCTCGACGCCGTCGAGCTTGCCCGCGGCCTCGGCCACGGCCTTGGAGCCGGTGCCCAGCACGAGGGCGTGGACCGGCGCGCCGATCTCCTTGGCGGCGGCGAGCGCCTTCAGCGTGCTGTCCTTGATCTGGCCGTTGCCGTGCTCGACGAAGAGGAGTGTCGTCATGGTCTGCTGGTGCCCTCGAAGGTGGTGGCGCGGGGCTCGACCGTCGACCGGGAGCCCCGCCTCGGATCAGATGACGCCGGCTTCGACCTTGAGCTTCTGGACGAGCTCGGCCGCGGAGGCGACCTTCACGCCGGCCGAGCGGCCCGGCGGTTCGGCGGTCTTCAGTACCGTGAGCCGCGGCGTGACGTCGACGCCGAGCGCGTCGGGCGCCAGCTCCTCCAGGGGCTTCTTCTTGGCCTTCATGATGTTGGGCAGCGACGCGTAGCGCGGCTCGTTGAGGCGGAGGTCCGTCGTCACGATGGCCGGCAGCTTGAGGCTCACGGTCTGCAGGCCGCCGTCGACCTCGCGGGTGACGTCGAGGCTGCCCTCGCCGGGCTCGATCTTGTACGCGAAGGTGCCCTGAGGCCAGCCGAGCAGGGCGGCGAGCATCTGGCCGGTCTGGTTCGAGTCGTCGTCGATCGCCTGCTTGCCGAGGATGACGAGCTCCGGGCTCTCCTTCTCGACGACGGCCTTCAGGAGCTTCGCGACGGCGAGCGGCTCGCAGTTCACGTCGGTCTTCACCAGGATCGCCCGGTCGGCGCCCATGGCGAGCGCCGTGCGCAGCGTCTCCTGCGCCTGCTGCGGTCCGATCGACACGGCCACGATCTCGGTGACCTTGCCCTTCTCCTTCAGGCGGATCGCCTCCTCGACGGCGATCTCGTCGAAGGGGTTCATGGACATCTTGACGTTGGCGAGCTCGACGCCGGAGCCGTCGGCCTTCACGCGAATTTTGACGTTGTAGTCCACCACCCGCTTGACGGGCACCAGCACCTTCATGGCGGTCACGATCCTTCCCCGGAGGATTCTTGTCGTCGTGCAGGCCACTCCCACGGGCGCGCGAGGCGCAGCGTGGCCGGGGCACGCAAGGCGCCGGACCGTAACGGCCACATTTCCGCCTTGTCAACGCGGCGCCGTGGCGGCCCCGCGAAAACCGCGATGCCGGCTCAGCGATTGGCGCCGGGCACCCAGAGCACGTCGTCGGCCCCGTCGCCGTTCGCCGCCCGGCTCGCCACGAACAGGAAGTCCGACAGGCGGTTGAGGTAGCGCAGCGACTCCGGCGAGACCGTCTCGTCCTCCCGCACCGCGAGGCTCACCGCGAGCCGCTCGGCGCGCCGGCAGACGGTCCGGGCGAGGTGCAGGGCCGCGGCAGCCGGCGAGCCGCCGGGCAGCACGAAGGATTTCAGCGGCGGGATCGCGGCGTTGAGCGCGTCGATGTCGCGCTCCAGCCGGTCGACCTGGCTCGCCACGATCCGGAGCGGCTCGTAGGGGAGGGGCTCGGGGGTCGGCGGCGTCGCGAGGTCGGCGCCGAGGTCGAACAGGTCGTTCTGGATCGCCCCCAGCATCCCGTCGAGGGGGCCCTGCGTGTGCAAGCGCGCCATGCCGATGCAGGCATTGGTCTCGTCGACGGTGCCGTAGGTCTCGACCCGCAGGTCCGCCTTCGAGCGCCGCTGCCCGTCCGCCAGCGCGGTCGTCCCCTTGTCGCCGGTCCTCGTGTAGATGCGGTTGAGCTTGACCACGGGGTGGCGTGCCTCAGAACGTGTAGCCGATCTTGCCGCCGAAATTGGTCAGGCCGCGGTTGTTGGCGCAGAGCCCGGCATTCGACATGTGCTCGACCGTCGCCATGATGCTCCAGTGCTCCGTCAGGCGGAAGCCCAGGGCGGCCGCCTCGCGGAACATCGGCGAGCAGCCGAGGGTGTTGAAGCCGTAGGGCGTCTCGGCCTTCGGGCCGGTCCAGCCGTTATGGGCCACGCCGCCGAAGAACCCGTCGAGGAACACGCGGCGGTTGAAGGTCTCGGGGAAGATCTCGAGCGTCCAGGTCGCGCCGAGATAGGCGTAGCTGGTCCGGCCGCCGGTGTTGTAGCTGCCGCCGACGGTCGGCCGCGGCACGAAGGCCTGCCAGAACGGATCGTCGCTGATGCGCGGCTTGGCGAACAGGATCTCGCCGTTGACGTTCGCCTTGCTGAAGCCGGGGAGCTTGCCCTCGGCGCTCCCGGGATCCTGCACCGCGCCGCCGATCCGGATCTCCGACACGATGCTGAGCGGCTGGACGGGGGCCGCGTAGGCGGCGGGCGGCGGCGGCGCGAGGTCGGCGGCCGAAGCCGGCAGAATCGCCGCCCCGGTCAGAAGGCCGAACAGACGGAGGCGGGAAGGGGCAGTCATGCGGGCTCGGCCGGTTAGGCGCAGCGATTTGCTTCTACCGAGCGTAGCAGAGGCCCGCGCGACGGGGCGGCCTATTCATCCTTCACCGGATCGAAAGGTGTTCGGTGCGGCGGCGCGGTCACACCCGGCCCGAAGCCCTCACGCCGAGCGCCACCAGACGACGCCCATGATGATCACGATCGCGACGAACTGCAGGAGCACCCGGAGGCGCATCAGCTTCTGCGAGAGGTTCACGCTGCCGCCGCGCATCATGTTGGCGAGGCCCGCGACCAGGACCGCGGCGACGGCGAGGCAGGCGATCAGGACGAGGGTGTTGGACGACATGCGGTCGGGGATCCGGGTGGGGCGCGAGCCGCGATGCGGCTCGGCGCGTCGTTGAGGTGTCGGGCGCTCAGTTGCGGCGGAGCAGGCGCTCGAAATAGTCGAGTTCCTCGCGGGGGCGACTCGGGTCGCCGAGCTTGCGCCGCAGCTCCTCCATGATGCGCCGGGCGCGCTGGACCGCGGATTCGTCGGCCGTGGGGACGCGGACCCGCCCGTCGCTCATGTCGCGGCCGCGGGTCGGGCGCCCGAGGGGATCGTCGTCGCGGGCGCCGGCCTGACCCTGCTGGCCCGGCTGCTGGCCGCCCTCCTGCTGGCCCTCGCCCTGGCCCTCGGCCATCTCCTGCATCTGCTGGGCCATGCCGTCGGCGCCGCGCTTGAGGCCGTCGAGGGCGCGGCCCTGCGCGTCGACCGCGCCGTCCGAATCGCCGTCCTTCAGCGCGTTCTCGGCCTCGCGCATGGCGTCCTCGGCGTCGGAGAGGCCCTGCTCGCCGCGCATGCCGTTCTCCTTCATGCGCTTCTGAAGGTCCTCCAGCCGCTGCCGGAGCGCCTGCTGGCGCTCGCCGACGCCGCCCTGCTGGCCCTCGCCCTGCTGCCCCTGACCCTTCTGGCCCTGTTGGCCCTGACCCTGCTGGCTTTGCCCCTGCTGACCCTTCTGACCCTGCTGGCGCTGGCCCTGCTGCCCCTGGCCCTGCTGGCCGCGCTGTCCCTGCTGCGGCTGGCCGCGGTTCTGCGGGCGCTGGCCGTCGCGCTGCTCCTCGCCGTCCTTGAAGGTCTCGTCGCGCAGGCCCTGCTGCTCGCGCGACATCGCGTCGAGATCGCGCATCTGCTTCTGCATCTCGCGGGACGCCTGATCGGAGCGACCGCCGCGCTCGGCGGTCTGGAGATTCTCCAGGATGTTGCGCAGCTGCTCCATCAGGCGCTGCGCCTCGGCGGAGTCGCCGCGCTTCATCGCCTCCGCCATGTCCTGGATCATCTTGTCGAGATCCTCCGGCGTGACGGTCTTGGTCTGCCCGTTGTTCTGGCCGCGCTCGCTCTGCTCGCGGGGCTCGCGGCTTTGCTTCTGCGCCATCTCGGACAGGAACTTGTCGAGCGCCTGCTTCAGGTCCTGCGTCAGGCGCTTGATCTCGTCGTCGGGCGCGTTGCGCTCGATCGCCTCCTTCAGCCGGTCCTGGGCCTGGCGGAGCTGCTTCTCGGCGTCCGACAGGTCGCCGTCCTCGATCTTGAGGGCCATCTCCCAGAGGAGGTCGGCCACCGCGACGAGGTCGGCATCCGTGCGGGCGCGGCGCAGGCGCTCGGTCGCGGTCCGCAGGCCGAGGAAGATCGCGGGCTGCGGCGTGTACGTGTCGGGCGCGACCAGCAGGGCGTCCAGCGCCCCCTGGACCCAGCGGCGATCCGTGTCGGGCGCGATGACGAGCCGGCGGCGCTGCTCGGCGAGCGCCCGCGCCAGCGGTTCGCGGAACGGCCGCGCCGGCAGGACGATCTCGGTGTCGGGCGTGCGCCCCTCTTGGCCGGCCTCGTCCTTGACGACGATGTGGTAGCGGACCTTCGCGCCGGACCACGGGCTCTCGGTGAGGTCCACGAGGGTCTTGGTGTCGGTGTCGCCGCTCGCGTCGCCCGGCAGCGCCAGGTTGATCTGCGGCACCGGGACCAGGGCGCGCGCGGACTTCAGCGGCTCGATCACCGCCTCGGCCGAGCTGATCCCGTAATCGTCCTTCGCCCGGTAGGTCAAGTTGAAGGTGCCGCGCCCGTTCACCTCGGGGCCGCCCACGGCGGTCACCTCCGGCGGCCGGTCGGGGATCGCGTCGACCGTGAGACGCTGCTTGCCCGCCGGGGTGACGATCGTCAGCGCGGCGCCGCCGACGATGCGGTAGCGCTCCTCGCGCAGGTCGGGGCGCGCCTCCTGGCCCGGCACCGGGACGAGGCCGGCATTCGGCGTGAGGGTCGTCTCGGACGCGGCCTTGCCCTGGCCGGCGATCCGCACGATCAGCTGCGCGTTGACCGGTGCGCGCAGGTGCTGGTCGCTCCCGTCCATCGCGATCAGCAGCGGCGGAAGCCGCGTGTAGAGCGGCGGGTCGATCCAGCCGTCCACGCGGAAGTTCGGGCCGGGCGCCGCCGGCTCCTGCCAGTCGAAGGCGGCGCCGATCCGCTGGCGCCACTCGGGGCCGGCCACGAACAGGCTGGCGACCGCCGCGACCACCAGGCCGGCGCGCAGCGCGAAGGGGTCGTGCCGGGTCATGCCCGGCCGCGGCAGGCCGACCCGCAGGGCCGAGATCGCCTGCGCGGCGCGGCGCTGGTGGAGGTCCCACAGCAGCCGGCTCCCCGGATCGGCGGCGCCGACGGCGAGGCTGTCCTGGGCGGCCGAGGCCGGCCCGTGCCGCAGCTTCGGATCGCGGGAAGCGGCCTCGCGGTCGAGCCGCGCCAGGGCGAGGCGCCGGTCCGGCCGGGCGATGTGGATCAGCGGCAGGAGCGCGGCGACGAGCAGGATGGCGAGGGCGCTGAGGCCGATCTGGCGCCAGAGCGGCGTGAGGTCGAGCCACACGCCCGCCCAGGAGACGACCAGGAAGAGCAGGAAGACGCCGATGCCGCGCCAGAGCACGGGCCAGGCCTGCTCCCACAGGGCGGCCGCCCGCGCCTGCGCCACGAGCCGGTCGAGCCGCGTGGACGCCGCGTCCGCTCCGCCCACCCGGGTCTTGCTCTCGGTGCCGTTGCTGCCGATCACGCCGACCGTTCCGCCTCACGCCGAAGGAGTGGCCCACGGAGCCGCCCCCGGCGGGCCCCGTCACACGTGCCTAGCATGGTGGGCCGCGCGGGTCGGCGGGTCAAATCGGCGCGACGGCGGCCCGACCGGCGCGCCGGTCAGTTGTGCGCCTGGATGAAGTTGCGCACCTGCGGGTAGATCTGCGACTCCCAGCGCCGCCCGGCGAAGACGCCGTAATGGCCCACGCCCGCCTGAAGGTGGTGCGTCCGCATGTACGGGGCGAGGTCCGAGCACAGGTCGTGGGCCGCCATGGTCTGCCCGACCGCGCAGATGTCGTCCCGCTCGCCCTCGACCGTCATCAGCGCCGTGCGACGGATCGCGCGCAGGTCGATCGGCTCGCCCCGATACGACACCGCGTTCCGGGCCAGGGCGTGGTCCTGGAACACGGTCTTGACCGTCTCGAGGTAGAAATCGGCGGCGAGATCGAGCACGGCGAAATACTCGTCGTAGAAGGTCTCGATCGCCTCGGCCTTGTCGTGCTCGCCGTTGGCCATGTGCCAGAACAGGTCGGCGTGGCCCTGGACGTGGCGCTTGGCGTTCATCGCCATGAAGGCCGAGACCTGCACGAAACCCGGATAGACCTTGCGGCCGGCCCCCTTGTGGCGCGACGGCACCGTGGCGATCAGGTTCTTCTCGAACCACTCGATCGGCTTGGAGGTCGCGAGCTCGTTCACGCCCGTCGGGTTGATCCGGCAATCCACCGGGCCGGCCATCAGGGTCATGCTGCGCGGGGCGGCCGGGTCTTTCGACTGCGCCATCGCGGCGGCGGCCACCAGGGCCTGCACGGCGGGCTGGCACACCGCCACCATGTGGGCGCCTTCGCCCATGGTCCGCAGGAACTGGATGAGGTGGCTCACGTAGTCGTCGAAGCCGAAGGTCCCGTCGGAGAGCGGCACGTCCCGGGCGTTGTGCCAGTCGGTGATGTAGACGTCGTGGTCGGGCAGCATCGTGCGCACGGTGGCGCGGAGCAGCGTGGCGAAGTGGCCCGACATCGGCGCCACCATCAGCACCTTGGGCTGCTCGGTGTGGATGTCCTTCTTGAAGTGGAGCAGCGTGGCGAAGGGCGTGACCTCGACCGCCTCCTCGGAGACCGGGACGCTCCGGTTCCCGACATTCACCGAGTCGATGCCGTAGGGCGGCCGCGCGAAGGTCAGGCCAGCGCGCATCATCATCCGGGCCCCGGCGGACATCCAGGTCGCCGGCTCGCCCCACCCGACCCAGGGCGACCAGATGTCGTTCAGCAGCCGCCCCCACGCCCGGGTCTGGGCGGCCATGTCGGTCTGCAGATCGAATGCGTCGTACAGCATCGGGCAGGCACTCGCTTGAGCCCTGCCCGGCACGCGGGCCATCGGGGCGGCAACGTTGGCGGATGCCGGAGTGAGGGTTGCATCAGCGTGGCCGTGCAGGATGGGTCCCGTTCCCGGGGGCGGCAACTGTCCGATAGGCGGATGCGAACAAGAATTGTCGTGACGTGACTTTGATGCACCACGCGCTGCGCCGATCACATTCGGGTGTGCCGAATCGTCCGGCACACCCCCGCCGTCACGAGGCGCGGCGAATGACCGGGCGCGGGTCGGACTCGCTCCGACGATGCTCGCAGGCGACCTTGAGGTACCGGTCGCTGCTCCCGGGCAACCCGGCCTGGGCGGCCATCGTCTGGGCGTGCATCAGGCATTCCATCGGCGTGTGCGCCGGCGCGACGATGACGTCGAGGGCGGTGTCGCGCGAGCAGTCCTGAGCCAGCAGCGTGCCGGCACAGACGAGGGCAACGGAGAGCAATTCCGACATGACGGACCTCAGCTTCGAGTGATCGAAAGGTCCGCGGGGTGCTCCGGCGTGCGAGCCACCGCGTTGTCGTTGCCTGGTCGCTTCCTCCGGTTGCTGAAGACTTGAAGCACGTCATGTGCCAGCGCAGCACGACGCGTCCCTTGAGAGGTGCAACGCCGTCCGGGCCGGCCTCAGTCGCGGGCGGGAAGCCAGCGCGTCTCCGGCTCGTCGGCGGGCAGGAGCGCCGCGACCGCGTCGAGGTCGACCACGTACTGATCGGTGAGGCGCTGCCACATCTCGACCGGCGAGGCGACCTGCGGCCGGAGCCCGTCGAGGGCGCGGGCGAGCAGAGCCGCATTGACGAGCTTCGGGCGCGGCACGAGCGGGTCAGCGTTCAGCATCGATGACGATCCCATTGGAGTGACGCCATCCTGCGTCGATCGTGGTTAACGATGGGTTACATGCCGCCTCGACATCTTGCGCTGTTCTTGCGGACGCTTTCGCGCCAGGCTCTGAGCTGGATTCGTCGGCGCCCCCGGTCACGCCGAGGCGCCGCCAGACCTGAGTAACGCTGCCCGCGGACGCACCGGGCCGCGCGGGATCGCCCAGGCGAATCCACGCGCGTTCGCCAGGGCGTCGGCACCCGCTCGAGTTCACAAGCCGGACCCCTTCCCTTATCAGGCAGGCGCATCGAGCCTGTCCCGGCCGACGAAGTGCCGCCGCGCAGGGCGCGCACGGCTCCGGTCGCGCGGCTCCGGTCGATTGTGCGAACGGGACATCATGGACGCCAAACCTGAAGCGATCGGCGCGACGCAGGAGCCGACGGCGCGACTCGTGCTCGCATCCGCTTCGCCCCGCCGTCTCGCGCTGCTCCAGCAGATCGGGATCGAGCCCGCGGCGCTCCTGCCCGCCGAGATCGACGAGACACCGCGCAAGGCCGAGCCGCCGCGCGAGCTGGCGCGTCGCCTCTCGCGGACGAAGCTCGCCACCGCCGAGGCGGCGCTCCACCTGGAGGACACGACGACGCCGACCTGGCTTCTCTCGGCCGACACGGTCGTCGCGGTCGGGCGGCGCGTCCTGCCGAAGGCCGAGATCCCCGACGAGGCCGCGGATTGCCTGCGCCTGCTCTCGGGCCGGCAGCACCGGGTCTACACGGCGGTCTGCGTGCTCTCGCCCCGCGGGCGCCGCGAGCGGATCGTCGAGAGCCGCGTCCGGTTCAAGCGGCTCTCGGGCCGGGACATCCAGGGCTACGTGGCCTCGGGCGAGTGGCGCGGCAAAGCCGGCGGCTACGCGATCCAGGGACTGGCCGGGGCCTTCGTGGTCAAGCTGGTCGGCTCGTATAGCGGCGTGGTCGGCCTGCCGCTCTACGAGACCCTGAGCCTGCTCGACGGCGAGGGGTATCCCGTGCGGGCCGGGTGGGGCGCCCTCGCATGACCCGGGAGCGCCGGCCGCCCCCCTGTCCGATCTGTCGGCAGCCCTCCACGCCGGACTTCCGGCCGTTCTGCTCACAGCGCTGCGCCGACGTCGATCTGGGGCGCTGGCTCAACGAGCGCTACGCGATCCCCGAGGAGCTCGATCCCGACGCGCCGCCGCCCCCGCCGGATCCGGAAGGCTGAATTTTTCGACGTTCCGGTCCCGTCCCTGTCACGCGAGGCTGGACAGGCCGCCAAGCACTCACTATACCCCGCGACGTCCGAGGCCGGCACCGGCGCGGACGACGCCCAGGTAGCTCAGTTGGTAGAGCATGCGACTGAAAATCGCAGTGTCGGCGGTTCGACTCCGTCCCTGGGCACCATCATCCCGCTGAGCACCCGATCTTCGGATTGGTAGAGCCGGCGACCGGGTCCTCGATTTTCTGACAATACTCGGCTGTGGGTCACGCGCGTCCGCGCGTCCCGATCAGCGCGTCTCCGCGTCGCGCAGGTGCAGGTAGGTCGGATCGAATTCGGCCGCTTCCTGCAGCCCGGCCCAGTCGTGGACGGTGAGGCGGCGACCCCGGAGCGTGATCAGGCCGGCGGCCTTGAGATCGCGGATCGTCCGGTTGACGTGGACCGACGTGATCCCGAGGGCATCCGCGAGTTCGGGCTGTGTCATCGGCAGGTCGCAGGTCCGGTCGGGTGCCAGCCCGACGGCGTCGAGGCGGGTCATCAGCTCGCAGAACAGGTGGGCCATCCGCGCATACGCTTCCCGGCGCCCGGTGTTGAGCATCCATTCCCGGACCAGGGCGGCGTCCATCAGCGTCGCGCGCCAGAACACCTCGTTGAGGCGCGGCTGCGCCCGCAGCATCGCCCGGACCGCGTCGTGCTGGACGAAACCGAGGCGGCAGGCGCTCACCGTGGCGATGTTGATGTCGAGCACCTCCAGGAACAGGCTCTGAAAATCCGGCACGTCCCCGGGGACGTGGTAGCTCATCACCTGCCGCTTGCCCGCGCGTGTCGACTTGTAGGTGCAGGCGATACCGCTGAGCAGCGTGAAGCTCCGGGACGGCCGGTCGCCCTCCCGAATGATATCCTGGTTGGGTTCGAACTGGGCGACCTGCAGCGGAAGCGCGACGAGGGCGGCGCGCTCCGCGTCGGACAGCCGGAACAGGGCCACGGTCTCGATCCGGCGCAGGAACGGGTCTCTTACCGACGGTTGGGGTGTCTCGTTCATCGCGCCTCGGCCGTCCGGCAGAAGCGCTCGGCGTCGCGCGGCCGGTCGTCCACCGTCGTTGGTCCCCGCGTAAGTGTAGGGTCCCGGTCGGGCGCGACCAGGGCGAGAGCCGGCGCCGGGCGCCCTCGGTGAGGCCGGGACTGGAATTTCCCGCCCCGTCCGCGCACAGAAGTCCGGCGGCGCGGTCGCCGTTCAGCCTGACGGAAAGCCCGATGAACACGGCAGATCTCGCCCCGCACGCGCATCAGGTCCTGCGCGACGCGACCCTGCCCGAGCTGCCCCGGCACTACCGCGGCAAGGTCCGGGACAATTACGACCTCCCCGACGACCGGCGCATCCTCATCACCTCGGACCGGATCAGCGCCTTCGACCGGGCGCTCGCGGCAATCCCGTTCAAGGGCCAGGTCCTGACCCAGACCGCCCGCTACTGGTTCGAGCAGACCGCCGACCTGTGCCCGAACCACGTCCTCGCCTATCCCGATCCCAACGTGGTGGTCGGCCGGCGCCTGGAGATCCTGCCCGTGGAGGTGGTGGTGCGCGGCTACCTCGCGGGCACCACGTCGACCTCGATCCTGACGCGCTACCGCGCGGGCGAGCGGGACATGTACGGCCACGCCTTCCCCGACGGGATGCGGCCGAACCAGCGCCTGCCGGAGGCGATCATCACGCCGACCACCAAGGCGTTCGACGGCGGCCACGACGAGCCGCTCACCGAGGCGGAGATCCTCGAGCGCGGGTTGCTGACGCGCGCGCAGTGGGAGACCGTGTCGAGGGCGGCCCTGGCGCTGTTCGCGCGCGGGACGGCGCTCGCGGCGGAGCGCGGCCTGATCCTGGCCGACACGAAGTACGAGTTCGGCACGGATCCCGAGGGCCGGATCGTCCTCGCCGACGAGATCCACACGCCGGACAGCAGCCGGTACTGGTTCGCGCAGAGCTATCCCGAGCGCTTCGCCGCGGGTTCGGCCCCGGAGAGCTTCGACAAGGACTTCGTGCGCAACTGGGTCGTCGCCCGCTGCGACCCGTACAAGGACCCGATCCCCGAGATCCCAGCCGAGGTCGTCCTGGAGACAGCCGCGGTCTACATCCGCGCCTACGAGACGATCACGGGCAAGCGCTTCGTCCTGCCGGACCCGGCCGAGGAGCCCCTGGAGCGGATCCGGCGCAACATCGCCGCCTATCTCGCGGCGTAGCCTCGGGGTCGGGACAGGCGGTGCGGCGCCTGGCGCCGCACCCGGTTGAGCCCGTCAGGCCGCCGCGGCGATCGGGGCCGGCGACGGCGCGTCCATGGCGCGCAGGTAGACGTCGAGGAGCGTCTCCTGCTCGTCGCGCTCGTCCTTGTCCTGCTTGCGGATCTTCAGGATCTCCTTGAGCACCTTCACGTCGAGACCCTCGCCCTTGGCCTCGGCGAAGACCTCCTTCTTGGCCTCCATCAGGTCCTTGATCTCCTCCTCCAGCCGTTCCACGCGCTCGATGATCGAGCGGATGCGGTCGCCCGCGACGCCCACGGTGTCGGTCATGTCGGTCATGCAGTCCCTCGTCGGATGACGGGGGCACCCTCGCCGGACAGGGTAAGCGGCGGGTTAAGGCCGGGCCGGCGCCCCGACCCGGTCCCGGATCCACCCTGCGATCGCGTCCGCAACGGCGTCGCTGTTCGATTCCAGCATCATCATGTGGCCGTTGCCGCGGATGCCGTGGTCGGCGAGCGCCAACCGGTCCGGCTTCGCGCCCGCCTGGGTCAGGAAGGCCGCCGTGCAATCGTCCATCGTCGCCCGGAACGACGCCTCGGCGGTCACGATCACCGCCGGCACCCGGGCGAGGTTCGGCAATCGGCGCGCGGGCTCGGCCTGGAGCCAGCAGCGGATCCGGTCGGGCGCGGCGGCGCTCTCCGCTTGGAACACCGTCAGGTCGGCCGGGCCGCTCACCGGCGGCTCGAAGTGCAGCGGCACCCGGGTGATGCCGTAGGGCCGGGCCCGGGCCTCGCCGACGCGCTCGTACCAGTCCGCGCCGCCCTTGAAGCGGATGTCGTAGAACGTCGGACCGTTCGGCTCGACGGCGACGTGCGCCTTCACGAGGTCGGGCCGCTGATCCGAGACAGCCCAGCCGAAGACGCCCGCCTGCGAGTGCGTCAGCAGGATCGCCGGGCCGATCTTCTCCAGCAGGGCGATCAGCGCCGGGTCGACCAGCTCCTCGCTCCGCAGCGCGCTGGCGATGTAGGGCACCTGGGAGAGGTAGAACTGATCGAAGGCGGCGTTGCCGCGGATCCCGGCGCCGCCCGGCCACTGCGTGTGGAGCTTCGCCTGCGGGTAGAGCGCGGACCGCTCCTGCCCGGTGAACACCGTCTCCAGATCCTCGGCGGGCAGGCGGGCGTAGGGGCCGTAGGTGTCCGGGTCGCCGCCCGAGCGGCCGCGACCGACTTGGTCGACGACGTAGACCGCGAAGCCCTGCGCGGCGAAGCGGTCGGCCCAGCCCGGCCGGCCGTCGGGCGTCCCGAGGAAGTTGGTCCCGGTCTGGGCGGTGCCGTGCACCAGGACGATCGGGTAGGGCTGCGTCACCCGCTCCGGAACGCGGTACTCCACGAACATCTGGCCGGACGCCGTCGTCTTGCCGCCCGCGGTGGCGTAGCGGCCGCCGACGAAGAAGTAGCCCGCGGGCTGCGTCGGCCTGAACGGCCCGTCGGCGGCACCCGGCTCGGCGGCTCGGGACGGCGATGCGGTGGCGAGACAGAGCAGGGCCAGCGCCCCGGCGGCGGCGTTCCTCGACATGGCGTCCTCCCGCGGGCGTCTGGCGCGCCCGGCGGGAGGCATATCAGCGTGAAAGTCCGGCCCGGTCCAGCCGGGCGGCCGATCAGGCGTGGGCGAGGCGCGGCTTCTTCCCCAGCGCCTCCTCGACGGTGCCCGCGCCGTCGAGATAGCCGTGGACCTTGGGGTTCGGCATGATCAGCGAGGCCACGAAGGCGATCGCCATCAGGACGGTCACGTACCAGAAGAACGTGCTCTCCATGCCGGCGTCCTTGAACCACAGGGCGACGAACTCGGCGGTGCCGCCGAAGGTGGCGTTGGCGATCGCGTAGGAGAGGCCGACCCCGAGCGCCCGGACGTTGGTGGGGAACAGCTCGGCTTTCACGATACCGCTGATGCCCGTGTAGAACGACACCACGGCGAGCCCGAGGGTGATCAGCGCGAAGGCGAGGTAGGGGTCCTTGTTGGTGCCGAGGGCCGTCATCAGCGGCACCACCATGAGCGTGCCGAGGCCGCTGTAGAGCAGCATGTTCGCCTTGCGGCCGATCTTGTCGGAGAGCGCGCCAAAGATCGGCTGGATGATCATGTAGACGAACAGCACAACCGTCATCGTCTGCGAGGCCGACGTCTTCGGCATGCCGGCGGTGTTGACGAGGTACTTCTGCATGTACGTCGTGAACGTGTAGAAGCTCAGGGAGCCGCCGGCCGTGTAGGCGACCACGACCAGGAACGCCCGCCAGTGCTTGGCCAGCGCGGCGAAGGTGCCGGCGGTCTCCTTGTCGCTGCTGTCCTTCGTCTCGGCCAGGGAGCGCCGGAGATAGAGCGCGACGACCGCCAGCGCGGCGCCGATGAAGAACGGGATCCGCCAGCCCCAGGCGGTGAGTTCCGGGCCGGTCATCACCGTCTGCAGCAGCACCAGGACCAGCGAGGCGAGGAGCTGGCCGCCGATCAGCGTCACGTACTGGAACGAGGCGAAGAAGCCGCGCCGCCCCTTGATCGCCACCTCGCTCATGTAGGTCGCCGAGGTGCCGTACTCGCCGCCGACCGACAGGCCCTGGAGCATGCGCGCGAGCAGCAGCAGCACGGGCGCCAGCGTGCCGACATGCTCGTAGGTCGGCAGGATGCCGATCAGCAGCGAGCCGAAGCACATCATCAGCACCGAGATGACCATCGAGGTCCGACGGCCGACCCGGTCGGCGATGCGCCCGAACAGCCAGCCGCCGATCGGCCGCATGAAGAAGCCCACCGCGAAGATGCCGGCGGTCTGCAGGAGCTGACTGGTCGAATCGCCCTTCGGGAAGAAGGCCGGCGCGAAATAGAGCGCGAAGAACGCGTAGCAGTAGAAATCGTACCACTCGACGAGATTGCCCGACGACGAGCCGACGATCGCCCAAATCCGGCGCTTGCGGTCCGCGGCATCATCGAGGTCGCTCGGTGCGATACCGATCGTATCGTCGCGCGAGGCGGACATGGCGTCTCCGTCGATCAATCTTGGTGCCGGCCGAGGCCGGTCTCTTCTTGGTGCGGCGCGACGTTACAGGTGACGCGCCCGATCGCAAGACCGTGATCCGACTTAGCCGAGGACAGCGCGGGCGGGTGTCACCGGCCGCGCGTCCACGGTGCCGCGGGAGGGAACGGTTCGGCCCGGGGCCCCGTTGCGGGCCGGCGTGGGCGTCGGTGGCGTGCCGACCGTCGCTGGAGAAGAGGCCATGAAGCGGATTCTGAGAGACACGGTCGCGGCGGCCATCGTCGTGGCCGGAGCGGCGACGGCGTTCGCGCAGGGCGGACCGGGCGGTGGCGGAGCGGGACCCGGTGGCGGCGGCGCTGGCGGTCCCGGCGGCGCGGCCGGCGCGGGCGCCGGTCCGGCCGGTGGCGGCGGCCCGGGCGGTGGCGCGGGCGGTGGCGCGGGCGGTGGGATGCGGGGCGGCGCCGGGGACGCCGAGTCCGAGGGCTGCCGAGCTCTCGTGGCTG
>NZ_JBKFAL010000042.1:0-27235 GCF_053345625.1 Methylobacterium sp. D53M | reverse complement strand
ACAAGCCACGCGGCGAGCAGTCGAACCTCGGCCGCGCGCGCCGTTCCTTAACGGATCGCTAACCCTGCGGCGCCACTCTGTCGGGTGACGGAGTGCCTTAACGATGCCGCGAGCCCGCCACGTGACGCCGGTCCCGCTTCTGGCGGTCGTCCTCGTCGCCGCCGCCTGCGGCACCGCCCGGGCCGCGAGCGAGACCGAAGCCCGCCACGCCGCGTGGCGCGACTGCGTCAGCCGCAACTTCCGGATCCAGGCCGCACTGACGGACCGGGATCTCGCCGCCGACGCCGCCTTCCGGGCCTGCCGGACCGCCGAGGACGCCTATCTCGCGACCCTCGCGGCCTCGCCGCTGCTCGACGACGAGGATGTCGGGCGCGCCCGGCCGCTCCTCGCTGGCCGGATGCGCGCTTGGCTGGTCGGCAACCGCGGCTGACGTCGGCGATTCCCGGCAGCGGCCATCGGGAAAGGACGTTTCCGCCAAGTGCGTGAGGTCGGCCAGCAAGGCAGCGTCGCGGAGGCCTGTCCGCCTATGCCTTCAGGCGCGCCTTGATCCGCCGGGTCAGCCCGTCGCGGACGTCGCGGTAGGCGTCGAGGCGCTGCTCGCGCGAGGCGTCCTGCAGCAGCGTCGGGTCGGGGGTCGGCCAGTACTCGACATCGGCCGCGAGGGTGTGCGTCAGGTCCAGTGCCCGGTGGTGCGCCTCCGGCGCGAGGGTGATGATCAGGTCGAAGTTCAGGCCCTCCCAGTCCTCCAGCTCCTCCACGGTGCGCGGGCGGTGCCGGCTCGCGTCGATGCCGACCTCGTCGAGGGCCGCGACCATGAACGGGTCGGTGGGCTCGCCGGAGCGCACCCCGGCCGACTGCACGTAGGTGGACTTGCCGAAATAGGCGCGCGCGATCGCTTCCGCCGCCACGGAGCGCACGGCGTTGTAGTTGCACATGAACAGGACGGACTGCACCCGCCGCTTCTTCGGGGGCGCGTCGGGAAAAGGCTCGGGAGGAGGCTCGGGAGCGGGCTCAGCCATCGCCGGTCGGCGCGGAGGGCGCCTAACCCTTCCAGTGCAGCGCGAAGATCAGGGTGAACAGGCGGCGCGCCGTGTCGTGGTCGAGGTCGACCTTCCCCTCGAGCCGCTGCTTGAGCGTCTCGGACGCCTCGTTGTGCAGGCCCCGCCGACCCATGTCGATCGCCTCGATCTGCGACGGTGAGGCGGTGCGGATCGCGTTGTAGTAGCTCTCGCAGATCATCTCGTAGTCGCGGATCACCCGCCGGAACGGCGTGAGCGACAGGAGGTGCGTCATCACCGGCTCACCGTCCACCGTGGTGATGGCGAAGGACAGCTTGTTCTCGACGAGGCCGAGCGTGAGCGCGTAGGGGCCCTCCCGCCCGGGGATGGTGAAGGAATTGTCCTCCAGGATGTCGAACAGGGCGATCGCCCGCTCGTGCTCCTGATCCGGATTGCCGCGGGCGATGGACCCCTCGTCCAGGCTCACCTTCGCGAGGCGGTTCGGCCCGCGCTGCTTCTCCGCCATCCCCAAAACCTCACAGGTTCAACCGGATCGCGACGGAGCGGGCATGCCCCTCCAGGCCCTCGGACCGGCCGAGGTTTATCGCCGCCGGGCCGAGCGCCCGCAAGCTCTCCGGCGTGCAGGCGAGGATCGTCGTCCGCTTCATGAAGTCGAGCACGCCCAGCCCGGACGAGAATCGGGCGGAGCGCGCGGTCGGCAGCACGTGGTTGGGGCCGCCGACATAGTCGCCGATCGCCTCCGGCGTGTGCGAGCCCAGGAAGATCGCGCCGGCATTGCGGACCTTGGCGGCGAGCGCCTCCGCGTCCTGCGTCTCGATCTCCAGGTGTTCGGGGGCGAGGCGGTCGACCAGGGGCACGGCCTCGTCGAAGGTGCGGACCCGGATGACGGCGCCGTAATCGCGCCAGCTCGCCCGGGCGATCTCCTGACGGGGCAGGGTGGTGAGGGCGCGCTCGACCGCCGCCTCGACGGCGCCGGCGAGTTCGGCGCTGTCGGTGATCAGGATCGCCTGGGCGGCCACGTCGTGCTCGGCCTGGGCCAGGAGGTCGGCGGCGATCCAGTCGGGGTTGGCGTGGCCGTCCGCCAGGATCAGCACCTCGGAGGGGCCGGCGATCATGTCGATCCCGACCTGGCCGAAGACCCGGCGCTTGGCCGCCGCCACCCAGGCGTTGCCGGGCCCGACGACCTTGGCCACGGGGGCGATCGTGGCGGTCCCGTAGGCGAGGGCCGCGACCGCCTGGGCGCCGCCCACCCGGTAGACCTCGTGGACGCCGGAGAGCTGCGCGGCGGCCAGGACCAGCGGGTTCATCTGGCCGTCCGGGGTGGGCACCACCATCACGAGGCGCGGCACCCCGGCGACGCGCGCCGGCAGCGCGTTCATCAGCACCGAGGAGGGATAGCTCGCGGTGCCGCCCGGGACGTAGAGGCCGACCGATTCCAGCGCGGTCCAGCGCCAGCCGGCCGTGACGCCGAGGGCGTCGGTGGCCCGGTGATCCGCGGGCCGCTGCGCCCGGTGGAAGCTCTCGATCCGCTCGGCGGCGAGGCGCAGGGCCTCCAGCGAGTCCGACGGGCAGGCCGCGACGGCCGCTTCGATCTCCGCGTCCGTGACCCGCAGCTGCGCGGCGGAGAAATCGGCGCCGAGCCGGTCGAACCGCCGGGTGAAATCGACCAGCGCCTCGTCCCCGCGGGCGACGACGTCGGCGATGATGCCGCGCACCGCCTCGTCCACGTCCTCGGCGATCTCGCGCTTCACCGTGAGGAGGCGCGCGAAGGCGGCGGCAAAATTCGGATCGCTGCTGTCGAGCCGGACCATCGGGAAGCCTTCTGTCTCGCGTCAGGCCGCCGAGCCGGCGGCCGTATCGGTGTCGATGTCGTGCCCGGGACGGTTCGCCGATTCCCAGACCGGGCCGAGATCCTTCATCCGGACCTCGATGCACTCGACCTCCAGCCGCAGGGCCGCGCCGCCGGAGAAGACGAGGTCGATGTGCCCGGAGGGCGCGTCCGTCGGCTCGAAGGTGAGGGCGAGCAGGCTCATCGGCGTCGCGTCGTCCGGCTTCAGGCCGCGGCTTTTCACGCCCAGCACGCGCTCGATGTGCAGGCCGGCTAGGCGCCGGCGCGGCGGGGCGCTCGGCGTCCAGTCGAAGCGGCGCACCGCCATGAGGAAGCGGTGCTCGCCGGCGAGGAAGGTCAGGTCCTGCGGTCGCAGGATCGCGTCCTGCAGATGGGCCGAGATCACGGTCAGGTCCTCGGTGTCGAGGGCGGCGAGCCTGAGCAGCTCCATGCAGAGGGTCCTCGGGGAATACGGGGCGCGGGTCGGGCGGCGAGGGCCGGTCCGCGGCACGGCGTAGGTAGCGGCGCGGCCCCGTTCGGGCAACGGCTGGTCTGGGGATCGCGATCCCGGCCGGGCACAGGCTCGGGCCAGCGTCGCCGTTTAGACGCGCCGGCGGACGAGCCGGGGCAGGGTCTCATATGGCGGCACTCACCGAGCGCGCGGCTGTGGCGGTGCTGACCGTCGGGCTGCAGGCGGCCGGACCCGCCGTCGCGCAGGTCGGTCCGGACGCGCGGCCCTACATCTACGGTCGTCCGGCACCGGATCGGGATCTCTACGCACCGCCGCCGCCCGGCGAGCGTCCGCCGCCTCCGCCCGCGGATGACGCGTATGGCTGGCGTCCGCCCCCGCCGCCAGTCGACGATGCGTACGACAGGCGCGGCTCGCGCTGGCGCGGCGACTTCGAGCGCCGGTGGGACGACAGCGTCTGCGTGACGGCCCGCGGCACGTGCAGGGTGCGCCCGGGGCCTCCCGACGCGCCCTGCGGCTGCGAGATCCCCGGCTTCGGCTACAGGCGCGGGCAGATCGAGGACTGAGCCTCGGGCGCTGCCGCGCGCCGGCCGGCTCGGACCGAGCGCTGCCGCTCAGGCCCGGACGCGCTCGATCTGCGCGCCGCACCGGCCGAGCTTGGCCTCCAGCGCCTCGAACCCGCGGTCGAGATGGTAGACCCGGTTGATCTGGGTCTCGCCCTCGGCGGCGAGGCCCGCGATCACCAGGGAGACCGAGGCGCGCAGGTCGGTCGCCATCACGGGGGCGCCCTTCAGCCGGTCCACGCCCTCGACGATGGCGAGGTCGCCCTCCAGGCGGATCTTCGCGCCGAGGCGGGCCAGCTCCTGCACGTGCATGAACCGGTTCTCGAAGATGGTCTCGCGGATATGCGACTGGCCCTTCGCCAGCGTCATCAGCGCCATGAACTGCGCCTGGAGATCCGTGGGGAAGCCCGGGAACGGGTCGGTGGTGACGTCGACCGCCGCGATGCCGGCGCCGTTGCGGCGCACGCGGATCCCGCCCTCGACCTGCGTGATCTCCGCGCCCGTGGTCGTCAGGACGTCGAGGGCCGAGTGGAGCAGGTCGGCCCGGGTATCCTTGAGCACGACGTCGCCGCCGGCCATCGCCACCGCCATGGCGTAGGTGCCGGTCTCGATCCGGTCGGGCAGGACCTCGTGGCGGGCGCCGTTCAGGCGGGCCACGCCCTCGATCTCGATGCGCGGCGTGCCGGCGCCGCGGATCTTGGCGCCCATCTTGTTCAGGCACTCCGCGAGGTCGACCACCTCCGGCTCGCGGGCGGCGTTCTCGATCACCGTGGTCCCGTAGGCCAGGGCGGCGGCCATCAGCGCCACGTGCGTGCCGCCCACGGTCACCTTCGGGAAGGCGAACTCGGCGCCGCGCAGGCCGTTCTTGGTCCTGGCGACGACGTAACCGGCGTCGATCTCGATCTCGGCCCCGAGCTTCTCCAGCGCCATGATCAGCAGGTCCACCGGCCGGGTGCCGATGGCGCAGCCGCCGGGCAGCGAGACCTTCGCCTCGCCGAACCGGGCGAGCAGCGGCGCGATCACCCAGAAGCTCGCCCGCATGGTCGAGACCAGCTCGTAGGGCGCCGTGGTGTCGATGACGTTCGAGGCGGTGAGCCGGATCGTCTGGCCCGTCTCGGTGGTCTGACCGGGGCGCTTGCCCACGACCATGTGGTCCACGCCGTGGTTGCCGAGGATCCGCGTCAGCGCGGCGATGTCGGCGAGCCGCGGCACGTTGATCAGCTCCAGCGTCTCGCCGGTGAGCAGGCTCGCGATCATCAGCGGCAGCGCCGCGTTCTTGGCGCCCGAGATCGGGATCACGCCGTTGAGCGGCGCGCCGCCGGTGATGTGGATGCGGTCCATCGTGTGTCCTCGGGCGGCGCACCCGCGAGGGCGCGCGGCCGGCCGTGCTGATCGCGGGCGCGGCAGCGCCCAGGCTTGGCCGTGCCCTATAGACCGGATTTGTCGGAATCAGGACCGTTTCCGTCCGATTCCTGCGCGCAGGACTGATCCGCGCCGGGAGACGGTCTTCCTTCGGCCCGCCCGCGGCCCTGCGCCTTGCGGCGGCGCAGGTTCTGGCGCAGCGCGGCCTTGAGGCGCTCTGCCCGCTCGTCCCTGGGGTCCGTCACGGCGCGACCCTTGGTCGCCGCAAAGTCGGGGCCGCGCGGTCCACGCCGGACGAGCCATCTGCGGTCGGAGACATGAGCTGTTGCAGGGGGCGGGAGCCAATTTCGGGTCGGAAGAACGTGCCGGACGCTAGCGGGTTCACGCGGGCCTCTCAACGGATGCAACGCTGCGATGTCGGAACCTTACCTTGAACCAGTTCCAGATCCGCGCGTATCTTGCGGCCCTCACGCGAAGGACTGGACCGAGGCCGGACCTCGATCGCGGGCCTGAGACGCCGCTCACGCGGTGTCGCCCGCGCGGCCGAACACGCGAAGGACGCTCGATGACCGTCACCCGGATGCCCAGCACGATGCTCGCCCAAGCGGGATCGACGCGCGCCGGATCCGGCTACGAGCGCTACTTCCGCGGGGCCCTGGATCAGCTGCACGGGGAACGGCGGTACCGGGTGTTCGCCGACATCGAGCGGATCTCGGGGCGTTTCCCGACCGCCAAGTGGCGCCAGCCGGACGGCAAGACCACCGAGATCACCGTGTGGTGCTCCAACGACTACCTCGGCATGGGCCAGCACAAGGAGGTGGTCGCCGCCATGACCGAGACCGCCGCCCGCTGCGGCGTCGGCGCCGGAGGCACCCGCAACATCGCCGGTAACACCTCGCCGCTGGTCGACCTGGAGCGCGAGCTCGCCGACCTGCACGGCAAGGAGGCCGGCCTCGTCTTCACCTCCGGCTACGTCTCGAACCAGGCCGGCATCTCGACCATCGCCAAGTTGATCCCCGACTGCCTGATCCTGTCGGACGCCTTCAACCACAACTCGATGATCGAGGGCGTGCGCCATTCCGGCTGCGCCAAGACGATCTTCCGCCACAACGACCTCGCCCATCTCGAGGAGCTGCTGCGGCAGGCCGGCGACCGGCCCAAGCTGATCGTGTTCGAGTCGGTCTACTCGATGGACGGCGACGTGGCGCCGATCGGCGCGATCTGCGACCTGGCCGAGCGCTACGGCGCGATGACCTACCTCGACGAGGTCCACGCCGTCGGCCTGTACGGCCCGCGCGGCGGCGGCATCGCCGAGCGCGACGGCGTCATGCACCGGGTCGACGTGATCGAGGGGACGCTGGCCAAGGGCTTCGGCTGCGTGGGCGGCTACATCACCGCCTCGGCGGCGATCTGCGACGCGGTGCGCAGCTTCGCGCCGGGCTTCATCTTCACGACGGCGCTGCCGCCGGCAGTGGCGGCGGCGGCGCGGGCGTCGGTGCGCTACCTGAAGCGCTCGAGCGCGGAGCGCGAGGCGCACCAGCGTCAGGCGGCGGCCACGAAGGCGGCGCTGAGCGCGGCGGGGCTTCCGGTCCTGGAGACCGAGACGCACATCGTGCCGGTGATGGTCGGCGATGCCGAGCTGTGCAAGGCGGCGGCGGACCATCTGCTGGAGCACCACGCGATCTACATTCAGCCGATCAACTACCCGACGGTGCCGCGCGGGACCGAGCGGCTGCGGATCACGCCGTCGCCGTTCCACGACGCGGCGCATATCGAGCGCCTCGCCGCGGCGCTGGGCGAGACCTGGCAGGCCCTGGACCTGCCCCGCGCCGGCACTGTCTTCGTCGAGGCCGCGGAGTAGGATCCGCGCCGCCGTCCCGGCCGGGCCGTGTTGCGGGCGCCCGTCTTTGCGAGCGGAGCAAAGCAACCCAGGGATGCCACATCCGCGGCCGGCCTGCTGCCCTGGATTGCTTCGCTCCGCTCGCAAAGACGGGCGCGCCGGTATGCTGAGGCCGGCCTGACCGCGCCGGCTTCGCGCTGAGGCAGCGGCCCGCAGCGCTTCCATGTCCCGTCCCCATCTCGTCTTTTCCGGCGCCGACCTGTAACGACGGCGCCAATCCTCATCCGCGAAAAGTCCGCCTATGATCTCCTCACCCCTCATGACCGTCATGGTCGATGCCGTGCGCAAGGCCGCGCGCGGCCTGCGCCGCGACTACGGCGAGGTCGAGAACCTGCAGGTCTCGCGCAAAGGTCCGGGCGACTTCGTCTCCGCGGCCGACCGCAAGGCCGAGGAGGTGCTGCGCGACGCCCTGATGAAGGCGCGTCCGGGTTACAGCCTCGTGCTCGAGGAGAACGGGATCATCGAGGGGACCGACAAGAGCCACACCTGGCACATCGATCCCCTCGACGGCACGTCGAACTTCCTGCACGGCGTGCCGCATTTCGCGGTCTCGGTCGGTCTCGAGCGCGAGGGCCAGATCGTGGCCGGCGTGATCTTCGACCCGATCAAGGACGAGCTGTTCGTCGCCGAGCGCGGCAAGGGCGCCTATCTCAACAACCGGCGCCTGCGCGTCTCCGGCCGCCAGGACATGGCGGACGCGCTGGTGGGCTACGGCACGCCCTATCTCGGTCGCGGCAGTCACCCGCGCCTCTTGCGCGAGCTCGGCGCCGTGATGGCGGTTGCCGGCGGGACCCGCCGGATGGGCTCGGCGGCCCTCGACATGGCCTACGTGGCCTGCGGCCGCCTCGACGCCTACTGGGAGCGCGACCTCCAGACCTACGACTTCGCCGCCGGCGTGATCCTGGTGCGCGAGGCGGGCGGCTTCGTGACCTCGGCGGACGGCGCGGCCGAGCCGCTGGCGCCCCGGTCGGTGGCCTGCGGCAACGAGGGGCTTCACCGGGACCTCGTCGCCATCCTCAAGAAGGTCCAGGCGGCCTGAGCCGCCACCGACTGGTCAGGCCGTCGGGCTTCTGCTTTAAGCCCGCGGTTCCCCACGGAAGGCCGAACGCATGGAAGCCCGCCGCCACGTCGCGCTGAAGGAATCGGTCCGCTCGATTCCCGATTACCCGAAGCCGGGGATTATCTTCCGCGACATCACCACGCTGCTGAGCGACCCGCGCGCCTTCCGGCGGGCGGTGGACGCCCTGGTGCATCCCTACGCCGGCGGACAGATCCACCAGGTGGCCGGCATCGAGGCCCGGGGCTTCATCCTCGGTGGGGCCATCGCCCACCAGCTCTCCTGCGGCTTCGTGCCGATCCGCAAGAAGGGCAAGCTGCCCCACAAGACCGTGTCGATGGCCTACGCCCTCGAGTACGGGACCGACGAGATCGAGATCCACGTCGACGCCGTTCGGCCCGGCGACAAGGTGCTGCTGGTCGACGACTTGATCGCCACCGGCGGCACCGCGATCGCGGCCGTGAACCTGCTCCAGAAGATCGGCGCCGAGATCGTGGCCGCCTGCTTCGTCATCGACCTACCCGAGATCGGCGGCGCGCAGCGCCTGCGCGACCTGGGCGTCGAGGTGCGCACCCTCATGCAGTTCGAGGGTCATTGAGCCCCGCGAAACGTTGACTTCGCGGGGCTCATCCGCCATAAGCCCGCCACTCGCGACGTGGCGCCCCGCATGGGCGCCCTTCGTGTTTGCAGACAACCAGGACGCGTGAAGGTCGGGTGCAGCAATAGCTGCCCGCGAGCGCGCCTCGACCTTTGAAGGCTCTGAGCCATGAAGAGAACCTACCAGCCGAGCAAGCTCGTCCGTAAGCGCCGTCACGGTTTCCGTGCGCGCATGGCCACCGCCGGCGGCCGCAAGGTCATCGCGCGCCGTCGCGCCCACGGCCGCAAGCGCCTGTCGGCCTGAGGCCTGATCCTCGCCGGCGCGGACGCTCCGACGCATCCGCGCCACGAGGCAAGTGGTATCGGCCGGGATCGAACCATCGATGGCGACGATCGAGCGGCTCAAGAAACGACCCGACTTCCTGGCGGCGGCCGAGGGGCGTCGCTTCCACACCGAGCGTATGACCGCGCAGGGGCGTCTTCGGAACCCGGACGTTTGCCCCGGCCTCCGTCTCGGCTTCACCATCACGAAGCGTGTCGGCCACGCGACGGAGCGCAACCGCATCCGCCGCCGCCTCCGCGCGGCCGTGGGGTTGGTCGCGTCCGATCTGCCGAGTGAGCTCGCGGGCCTTCCAGCCGACATCGTGCTGATCGCCCGCCGCCCCGCCCTCGAAGCCTCCTTCGAGGCCCTCGCCGAGGATCTGCGCCGCGCGATTCCCGCGGTGACCCGCGCGGCCGCGCCCCGCGGGGACAGGTCACCCGGCCGATCCGGCGGCCGGCGCTCCAAGCCGGCCCCTGACACGGCCACTTCTCAGTCGTCCTCTCTCCCGCACGAAGCCGGCCGCGCCTCCGCGCAGGCGGCCCCACCCGGCGGTGCCGACATCGGCCCGTCGCAGGGGTGCGACAGAGATCCCCGAATCACAGGCGCGCGCAGGTCCTCCGGGGCCGGCGACGTTCCTGTTGCCACTCCGAACGCGTGCGGCGGTGTCCCTGATGGGCAATGACAAGACGAACATGTTCGTGGCCATCGGCCTGTCGCTGCTGGTGCTGCTCGGGTGGCAGTACTTCGTGGCCGGCCCGCGCATGGAGCAGCAGCGCCAGATCGAGGCGCAGAACAAGGCCGCGCAGCAGCAGCCCCCGGGCGTGACCCCGGACGGCGTGCCCTCGCCGTCCCCGAAGGAGGGTGGCCCGGCGGCCCCCGCGCCCGGCACGCTGCCGACCGCCCAGGGCGGCCCGGTCTCCCGCGAGGCGGCGCTGGCCCGCTCGCCGCGCGTCCGGATCGAGACCCCGGCGCTCTCCGGCTCGATCGCCCTGAAGGGCGGCCGCGTCGACGACGTCTCGCTCAAGAACTACCACGAGACCATCGACCCCAAGAGCCCCGAGATCGTGCTGTTCTCGCCGGCCGGGACCGAGACGCCCTATTACGCCGAGTTCGGCTGGGTCGGCGCCAATGCCGGTCCGCTGCCGACCAACGACACCCTCTGGACCAGCGACGGCAAGACGCTGTCGCCTGGCATGCCCGTGACCCTGACCTGGGACAACGGCGCCGGCCTCGTCTTCAAGCGGATCATCGCGGTCGACGACAAGTACATGTTCACGATCCGCGACGAGGTCGAGAACAAGGGCTCGGGCGCCATCACGCTCTACCCGTACAGCCTCGTCTCCCGCTGGGGTAAGCCGCATACCCAAGGCTACTACGTCCTGCACGAGGGCATGATCGGCTATCTCGGCAACGACGGTCTGCAGGAATTTACCTACGACAAGCTCGCCAAGGAGGGCGCCTACGGCGGTGCCAACACCAAGGGCAAGGCCTGGAGCGGCGTGACCGGCGGCTTCGTCGGCATCACCGACAAGTACTGGGCGGCGGCCGCGATCCCCGATCAGGACGCGCCCTATACCGGCGCCTTCACCGACCGGACCGACGGTGCCACCAACGTCTACCAGGCCAGCGTGCGCGGCGATGCCGTGAATCTCGCGGCGGGCGCCTCGGCGACCGCGACGCAGCGGCTGTTCGCCGGCGCCAAGGAAGTCAACGTCATCAACAACTACGAGAAGGACCTCGGCATCAAGCATTTCGATCTGATGATCGATTGGGGCTGGTTCTTCTTCATCACCAAGCCGATGTTCCGGGCGCTGGACTTCTTCTACCACCTGTTCGGCAACTTCGGCGTCTCGATCCTGGTGGTGACCTTCTGCCTGAAGCTGCTGTTCCTGCCGATCGCGAACCGGTCCTACGTCTCCATGGCCAAGATGAAGGCCGTGCAGCCGGAGATGGCCGCCATCCGCGAGCGGTACAAGGACGACCGCATGAAGCAGCAGCAGGCCACGATGGAGCTGTACAAGAAGGAGAAGATCAATCCGGTCGCCGGCTGCTGGCCGGTGCTGATCCAGATTCCGGTCTTCTTCGCGCTCTACAAGGTCCTGTTCATCACCATCGAGATGCGCCACGCGCCGTTCTTCGGCTGGATCCGCGACCTCGCGGCGCCGGATCCGACGAGCATCGTGAACCTGTTCGGCCTGCTGCCGTTCCCGGCACCCGACTTCGTGCACCTGGGCGTCTGGCCGATCATCATGGGCATCACGATGTTCGTGCAGATGAAGATGAATCCCGCGCCGCCGGACCCGGTCCAGGCGCAGATCTTCACCTTCATGCCGATCGTGTTCACCTTCATGCTGGGCTCGTTCCCCGCCGGCCTCGTGATCTACTGGGCCTGGAACAACACCCTGTCGGTGATCCAGCAATACGTGATCATGCGCCGCAACGGCGTGAAGGTGGAGCTGTGGGACAACCTCCGCACCACGTTCAAACGCGGCGGCACCAAGGCGGCCGCCACCAAGAGCTGACGGGCGCGACGCCGTGAGCGAGACCAACGACGACGCGGCCGACCTCCTCGAGGCCGGCCGCCTTCTCTTCGCCGGTCCGGCCGACTTCTACGCGGCCGCCCAGATCCTCGACCGGCTGCCGCCCATGGAGGGCGTCGAGATCGCCTTCGCGGGGCGCTCGAATGTCGGCAAGTCGAGCCTGATCAACGCGCTCACCGGGCGCAACACCCTGGCGCGGACCTCGCACACGCCGGGGCGGACGCAGCAGCTCAACTTCTTCCGGATCGGCGAGCGCCTGTCGCTGGTCGACATGCCCGGCTACGGCTACGCCGCCGTCGAGAAGGCCAAGGTCGAGGCGTGGACCCGGCTGATCCACGCCTACCTCAAGGGCCGCGCCAACCTCGCCCGGGTGTTCATGCTGATCGACGCCCGGCACGGCTTCAAGTCGATCGACACCGACGTCCTCGACGGCCTCGACAAGGCCGCGGTGAGCTATCAGGTCGTGCTGACGAAAGGCGATTCCCTCAAGAAGGGCGAGGTCGCGAGCCGCATCGCCGGGATCGAGGCGGGGCTCGCCAAGCGGCCGGCCGCCTACCCGCAGGTGATCCTCACCTCGAGCCGGGACGATTCCGGCGTGCCGGATCTGCGCGCGGCCATCGCCAAGCTCCTGGCGGAGCGCGGCGCGTGAGACTCGCGGGTGTCGACCGCGCGCTCGCGGCGCTCGCCGCCCTGGCCGGGCTGCTCGGCGTCGCGCTGAGCGCCGCCGCGGCGCACATCCCCGGGGCGGACTCGCTGAAGACGGCGGCGCAGTTCCTGCTGTTCCACGCCCCCGCCATCCTGGCGCTGGTCGGTCTCGGGGCCGCGGGCCTCGTCCGGGCCGGTCTCGCGCGCGTCGCGGCCGGGCTGCTGGTCGCCGGCCTGATCCTGTTCTGCGGCGACCTCTCGGTGCGCGCGTGGCTCCAGCACGCGCTCTTCCCGATGGCGGCGCCCACCGGCGGCTTCGCCCTGATGGGCGGCTGGCTCGCCGGGATCCTCTGCGCGCTGGTGCCCGCGCGACGCGGGGTCTGACAGGTCCGGCCGGCGGCCCGCCGGCCAGAGTCTTCGCGAGCGGAGCGAAGCAGTCCACGCGGCGCCGGGCCGCGCGATGCGGCGCTGCCCTGAGTTGCTTCGCTCCGCTCGCAAAGACGGCGCCGTCGCGCCCTATGATGCTCTCACCTGCAGGAATTCCAGGGCCGGCCCCTGCGCGTTCGAGAAGATCCCGGCGGTGAGCGCGCCGCCGTAGACGGCCGCGGTGTCGAGGTTGGTGCGGAACCGGCGCACTTCCGGGCGCCCGCTCCGCTGCGGCGTGTGGCCGTGGACCACGTGCCGTCCGAAATCGTGGTCGCCCTCGAGGAACGGCTCGCGGATCCAGAGGCGATCGTGCGCGTCCGAGCCGAGGGCGTCCGCGCCGGGCCGCAGCCCGGCATGCACGTACCAGTGGGCGCCGTCACCGTGCAGCGTCGGGAGCGCCTCGATCCAGTCGAGGGTGTCCCGAGGCAGGCTGGCAGGATCCCGCGCGCCGAACGAATCGAGCGTCGCCTCGCCGCCGTTGAACATCCAGTGCGCGGCCGCGCTCTCCGTCTGGAGTGCGTCGAGCAGCATCCGCTCGTGATTGCCCATCAGGCAGACGACGCGCTCGGGCTCGGCCCAGTTCAGGCGGCTCACGGTGCGGAGCACCGCGGCGCTGTCCGGGCCGCGGTCGATGTAGTCCCCGAGGAAGACCAGCCGGTGGGGACGATCGCCCGCATGGTCGGCGATCCGCTCCAGCAGCGCGTCGAGGAGGGCGGCGCAGCCGTGGACGTCGCCGATCGCGTAGGTGAGGGGGCCGGAATCCATGCGCCATCGTCCAACGCGGTGGCGCGTTCCGCAAGGCCGCCCGGGTCGGCGCGCTACGCCGCGAGGGCGCGCATCTCCGCGATGAGGTCCGACTTGCCCTCGAAGCCGATGCCCGGCAGGTCCGGCATGGTGATGTGGCCGTCCTCGACGCGCACCCCGTCGGGGAAGCCGCCGTAGGGCTGGAACAGGTCCGGGTAGCTCTCGTTGCCGCCGAGGCCCAGCCCGGCCGCGATGTTGAGCGACATCTGGTGCCCGCCATGCGGGATGCAGCGGGTGGGCGACCAGCCGAACTCGGCCAGCACGTCGAGGGTGCGCAGGTACTCCACGAGCCCGTACGACAGGGCGCAGTCGAACTGCAGCCAGTCGCGGTCGGGCCGCATGTTGCCGTAGCGCAGGAGATTGCGCGCGTCCTGGTGCGAGAACAGGTTCTCGCCGGTGGCCATCGGCCCGGGATAGTAGGGCGCGAGTGCCGCTTGGAGCGCGTAGTCGAGCGGGTCGCCCGCCTCCTCGTACCAGAACAGCGGGTACTGCCGCAGCATCCGGGCGTACGCGATGGCGGTCTCGAGATCGAAGCGGCCGTTGGCGTCCACCGCGAGACGGCCCCGTCCGTCGATCTCGGCGAGCACGGCCTCGATCCGGCGCCGGTCCTCTTCGAGCGGCGCGCCGCCGATCTTCATCTTCACGACGGTGTAGCCGCGGTCGAGATAGCCGCGCATCTCGGCGCGGAGGGCGGAATCATCCTTGCCGGGATAGTAGTAGCCGCCGGCCGCGTAGACGAAGACCCGCGGGTCGGCGGCGACGCCCTTCCGCTCGGCGAGCATCCGGAACAGTGGCTTCCCGGCGATCTTCGCCGCCGCGTCCCAGATCGCCATGTCGAGGGTGCCCACCGCCACCGAGCGCTCGCCGTGGCCACCGGGCTTCTCGTTGCGCATCATCGCGGCCCAGACCCGGTGCGGGTCGAGGTTGTCGCCCGCATCGACGAGGAGGCTGTCCCGGTCGGCCTCCAGGATCCGGTCGCGGAAGCGCTCGCGGATCAGGCCGCCCTGACCGTAGCGGCCGTTGGAGTTGAAGCCGTAGCCGACGACCCGCCGGCCGTCGCGGACCACGTCGGTGACCACCGCGACGAGGCTCGTGGTCATCTTCGAGAAGTCGATGTAGGCGTTGCGGATCGGCGATGCGATCGGCTTGGTGACCTCGCGGACGTCGACGATGCGCATGGCTGACTCTCCCCGGTGCGTCCCGGTGCCATAGCGTCGGCGGCCCCCGGTCAGCCAATGCCGTTTCCGGAGCGCGCGATGCGCGGGCGGCATCGGCCCCGTCCTGTCGGAGAGGCGCTATGGATCTGGACTGGGTGCGGGACTTCCTCGCGCTCGCCGAGCACCGGACCTTCTCGCGGGCCGCCGAGGTCCGGCACGTGACGCAGCCGGCCTTCAGCCGACGGATCCGCGCGCTCGAGGCGTGGCTCGGGACACCCCTGTTCCTGCGGAGCGCGCAAGGGGCGCACCTGACCGCCGCCGGAGCGGGCTTCCGCCCGCACGCCGAGGAGTTGATGCGGGGCCTGGACCGGGCGTGCCGCGAGGCGCGGGCCGCGGGCGCGCGCGCGGATGCGAGCCTCGCGATCGCGGCCACGCACGCGCTGTCGTTCACGTTCTTTCCCGGCTGGATCCGCCGGCACGCACCCTTCGAGACGCTGGGCGCCCTCAACCTGATCTCGGACAGCATGGCGGCCTGCGAGGCGATCCTGCTGGCCGGCGAGGTGCAACTCCTCCTGTGCCACCACCGCGCGGACCTCCCCACGCCCCTGGACGATGGCCGCTGCGAGTCGGTCCGCGTCGGCGCGGACAGCCTGGTGCCGCTCTGCGCACCGACGTCCGAAGGGGCGCCGCTCTGGCCCCTGAGCGGCGCGGTCCGCTACCTCGCCTACGGCGAGGCCTCGGGGCTCGGCCGGATCCTGGCGGCGAGCGGGGCGGCGGCCGGCCACGAGCCGGCCTTCACGTCGCACCTCGCGGCGACGCTGATGACCATGGCCCAGGGGGGCGACGGTGTCGCGTGGCTCCCGGTGACGCTCGCGCAGGCGGCGATCGCCCGCGGACAGCTCGTGCGGGCAGGCCCGGAGGAGCTGGACGTTCCGGTGGAGATCCGGCTGTTCCGGACGCGCGAGGGCCGAGGCGGCGCGGCCGATGCCCTGTGGCGGCGCCTGCAGGTGCCCGAGGGCGCCCGGCCGGATCAGGCCTTCGCCACCCGGGCGTAGCGGCCGTCGTAGCGACCGGCCCGGATCTGCTCCAGGACCTCCGCCTCGCGGGCCGCCTGCGCCCGCACGGCGTCGAGCAGGGCGGCCGCGTCGCCGGGCGGGAACGACACGACGCCGTCGGCGTCGCCGACCACCACGTCCCCCGGGCTCACCGTCCAGCCGCCGACGCAGACCGGCACGTTGATCGCGCCGGGGCCCGTCTTGAACGGCCCCCGCGGCGTCGCGTCGCGGGCGTAGCAGGGAAAGTCCGCGCCCGCGAACGCCGCCGTGTCGCGCACGGCGCCGTCGATCACGAAGCCGGCCACGCCCCGGCTCTCGGCGATGGCCTTCATGATGTCGCCCACCAGCGCGCGGCTCGTGTCGCCGGCGCCGTCGACCACGATCACGTCGCCGGGGCGGACCTCTTCCAGAGCCTGATGGATGGCCAGGTTGTCGCCGCTCCGGACGCGGACCGTGAAAGCCGTTCCCACGAGCGCCCCGCCGCGATGGAACGGGCGCAGGCCGGCCAGGACCGGCATCCGCGCCAGGCAGTCGCTGATCGTGGCCGTCGAGACATCGCGGAAGGCCGCCAGCACGGCCGGGTCGACGGCGGGCGGCGGCGGATTGCGGGTGATGGCGGACATCGGCCTCGACGTCTCCCTGGCGTCAGTGCCCCCGCGACATCGCGGCGAATCGGCGAGGGCCGGGGGATCCTGCCCCAGGCCGCGGCCGATGTCGCGATGGAACCCCGGCCCGGTCAGTGATCGGCCGCCGGGACCGTGCCCGCGCCGCCGCCGGTCGCGAGCTTGCGACGGGCATCGGCCTGACCGCTCGTGGCACCGAAGTAGCTGGCCGAGTCGCCGAGCTGCACCGACGGCTGGCAGCCCGGCGTGCACGACAGGGATTCCCGATCGAGACCGCGCTGCACCGTGATCGTCGAGTCCCGCGACGCCTCGACCCGGATGGTCGTCTCGGCGATCATGGCGCCGCCGTTGTCGAGGGCGATCAGGTTGGTGGAGCCGAAGCTCTTGCCGGTGAGCACGAGGACGCCGTTCTTCTGCGGCGTCACCTCGGCGATGATCGGGTTCCCGACGATGACGGTCGACGTCTTCTCCGGCAGGCGGAGCACCTTGGCGTTGTCGACGAGAACGGTCACGACGGGCAGCAGATCGGGCTGGCCGGCCGCGGCCGCGGCGCCCGTCAGCAGGACGACGAGGCCGGCGCGGCCCGCGATCGACAGGGTGCGACGCATCGGGGTTCCTCAAGACGGCGGGCGGTCGAAGAGAGCCTACCCGAGGCACGAGGCTAGCGCGGAACCCGTGAAGGAAGCGCTAAGCAAGACCAAGTCGCGGCACTGTGCCGTATCGGTGAAACCCAACCTTCACCAAACTCGCAGCGAGACAGCCTTTTAGGTCGGTGCCGGATCGATTTAACCGATTTTCAAGGCGTAATCGGCAGTCTGTGCAGGCCGCCGATCGAGACCTGAAAATTCTTCATCGGGCATCGCGCAAGTTTTATCTCGCTCTGTGTTGATCGAAGGATCACCCTCTATGAAGACCCTGTTCACGCGTTTTGCTTCGGACGAGTCCGGCGCCACCGCCATCGAGTACGGCATGATCGCGGCCCTCATCGCCGTGGCCATCATCACCGCGCTGAAGACCGTCGGCACCAGCCTGACCAGCAAGTTCAGCCAGATCTCCGGCAACCTGAACTGATCGAGACCCGTCCGATCTGCGGCAGGTTCGAGACATCCCGCCTCTCCTCGCAACCCGGAGAGAGGCGGGGGTTCCCGGCCTGCCGGGATCGCCGTTGTTCGCGGCGGCGCTCGCCGCCCGGCACATCCGAGGTCCGGACCGGCCGGCAGTCCGCCGGGTCGGACCGCATTGCGTGACGCGACAGGCTGCGACGAGATGGGCGCCGAGATGGTCGGTTCAGCGACGGCAAGCCTGGGACTGGCGGGTCTGGGCCCGGCCGGTTTCGGTCTCCTGATCCTGTTTCCCTTCCTGATGGCCTACGCGGCCGCCAGCGACCTGCTCACCATGCTGATCCCGAACCGGATCTCCCTCGCCCTCGTGGCCGGGTTCGCGCTGCTGGCCCTGACGAGCTCGATGAGCTGGACCGAGATCGGCTTCCACTGCGCCGCCGGTGCGGTCGTCCTGCTCGTCACGTTCACGCTGTTCGCCTTCGGCGTCATCGGCGGCGGCGACGCGAAGCTCGCGGCCGCCACGGCCCTGTGGCTCGGCTTCGACGGCCTCGGCGACTACCTCCTTGTGGCCTCGGTGTTCGGCGGCGCCCTGACCCTGGCGATCCTGTTCGCGCGGACGCACCCGCTGCCCGGCCAGATCGCGCGCATGCCGTTCGCCCTGCACCTGCACGACGCCAAGACCGGGATCCCGTACGGGATCGCGCTGGCCGCCGCCGCGCTCCTCGTCCTCCCCGAGACCGACGTCTGGACCCGGGCCCTCGCCAGCTGAGGCCGCCGCGGCGATTCAGAGACGCGGGATCTGGAGCCCCGGGCCCGGCCCAGCTAGAAGTCGCGCATGCCCCTCGCGCTGCTGCGTCGCCCCGATCCCGATCATCTTGAGGTCCAGCACGAGGGGGCCAGCCTCCGCATCGCCCTCCGTCGGCGGCCGACCGCGCGCCGCATCACGCTCCGCGTGTCCGCCGCCACCGGCGAGGCCGTGATCACCCTGCCGAGCCGCACCGCCATCAACACGGCGCAGCGCTTCGCGGCGAGCCACGCGGAGTGGATCGCCGCGCGCCTGGCGCGCGTGCCGACCCGCGTGCTCTTCGAGCTCGGAGCCAGCCTGCCGCTCCGCGGTGAGCCCCACCGGATCAGCCAGCGCGGCACCCGGAGCGGTCCCGTCCGCATCGAGTCCGTCGAGGGGGAGGTGGTGCTGTCGGTGTCGTGCGACGCCGCCCACGTGGCGCGCCGGGTCCGCGACTTCCTGGCCCGCGAGGCCAAGCGCGACCTGACCGAAGCGATCGAGCGCTACGCGGCGCGGCTCGGGCAGCGGCCGGTCCGGGTCACGCTGCGCGATACCCGCAGTCGCTGGGGATCCTGCACGGCCCGCGGCGAGCTGAACTTCTCGTGGCGCCTGATCCTCGCGCCGCCGATGGTGCTCGACTATCTGGTCGCCCACGAGATGGCGCATCTGCGCGAGATGAACCACTCTCCGCGCTTCTGGGCGCTGGTGCAGGCGCTCTGCCCGAACACCGACGCTGCCGAAGCGTGGCTCAAGCGCCACGGCACCGGCCTGCATCGCTACGGCTGAGCCGACCTCAGCCCCGCATCAGCCCCGCCTCAGCCCTTGACGCGGAGCACCCGCTGGCGCGCCACGGCATCCGCCGGCCAGCTCGGGCGGGGATCGACCTGCCCGGGGCTGAGGGTGCGCGGCGCGACGCTGTCGCAGATCTCCCGCTGGCGGATGATCACCGGGTTGCCGAACTCGTCCCGGCGGCGGACCAGGCCGCCGTCCCTGCAGTAGCCGGCGATGGCCGCCTGACCGTTGCGGCGGCCGTACGGGTTCGCCGCCACGGGCGGATGCTCGATCACCAGCGTGTCCGAGTGGTTCAGCGAGCGTTCGATGTAGGTGGTCTCTCCGACCGGCAGGGACTGGGCTCCCGCCTGCGCGAGGGTGGCCACCAGGCAGGCGGCCGAGAGAGTGAGCGGGCGCATCACGGCGTCAAAATCCGGCGCTGGAGGAGTGTTCGAACACAATCTAGGCCGCTGAAACCGTTACGGGTAGCGCCGACGCGCAACACCGCGCCCGCATCGCTTGACAGCGCGGGGCGGACCATGGTCGGAACACGCCCGATTGTACGGCTCCCGCCGGTCCTCGGCCGGAGCGTTCCGAAGGGATCGGTGGTGCCGCTTCACGCGAGGCTCGTTCGTTTCCGGCGCGCCGCGCTGCCGGTTCTCCTCGCCCTCGTCGCGGCGGCACTGGCGCCCGCCGGGCCGGCCGCGGCTCAGGGCATGGTGCGCAAGACCTTCGACGATTGGCAGCTGCGCTGCGAGACGCCCGCCGGCGCGAAGGCCGAGCAGTGCGCCCTCGTCCAGTATCTCGCCGCCGAGGACAGGCCCAACCTGACCCTCGTGGTCATCGTCCTCAAGACCGCCGACAATCGCGGTTACCTGCTGCGGGTGGTGGCGCCGCTGGGCGTTCTCCTGCCGTCCGGCCTCGGCCTGAAGATCGACCAGACGGATATCGGCCGCGCCGGCTTCGTCCGCTGCCTCACCACCGGGTGCGTGGCCGAGGTCGTGATGGATGACGGGCTGATCCGCCAGTTCAAGAACGGCACGCAGGCCACCTTCATCGTGTTCCAGACGCCCGAGGAGGGCGTCGGCATCCCGCTGTCGATGAAGGGCTTCGCGGCCGGGTTCGACAGCCTGAAATGACGGTGCGGTTCGGGAGCCGTGCGATGATCGGACATCGGAACAGGAGCCTCACGCGGTCCCCGGACATGGCCCGGCGCCGGACCGTCGCTCTCCGGCTCGGCGGCTTTGTGCTTGCCGCGTCGCTCGCCACCCCGGCCCCGGGCCGGGCCGAGGAGGGCAACATCTTCTCCAACCTGTTCAAGTACGGCGGCACGACGGTCCCGCCGTCGCAGCCCGAAGCCCTCGACCCGGCCTATTGCCCGACGGTCGAGGTCGCGGAAGGCGGGGCCGCCTCGCGCACGCTCGCGGGCGACACGGTGCGCACCCAGTTCTCCCTCGGCCGTCTCGCCCGCGAATGCACGCGGCGTCAGGACGGCTCGATCACCGTCAAGGTGGGCGCCGAGATCAACGTCCTGCTCGGGCCGGCGGGCGCGCCGGGCCGGTTCGATGTGCCGGTGACGTTCCAGATCCGCCACGACGGCAAGACCGTCTCGAGCCGCACCGAGCGGGCCAGCGTGATCGTCGGGCCCGGAGAGGCGCAGGGCTTCGCCACGGTCGTGGCCGACGAGCTGCAGGTTCCGGCCGCCATGACGGCCGATTACGACATCGCGGTGGGTGTCGGGACCGGCAAGGGTGCGGGCGGCAAGCCCGCCGCGAAACCGCGCCGCCGCAAACCGGCTGTCGCCGCGGCGCCACCCGGCGGAGGCGACGCTGCCCAGTGACGCCGCGGCGCGCCTCGGCGATCCGACCCCGCTGATTGCCCGGACCGGCCGCGACAGGCTCTGGCTCGGCCGGAAGACCCGGTTCCGGCTGGAATCCACGGACGATCCCGTCTTCGATCGCCGCCTCGTGCTCCCGGACCATCCCGCCGGCTGGATCGTGCTGAGCTATGCCGGCGATCCGAGGAATGCGCCCCGGCGCCCGATCCTCCGCGTCCTGCGAGGGCCTGACGAGACGGTCCAGGACTTCCTCCTGCCGGGAGCCGCGCAGGGGCTCGCCCACTGGCTCGGGCTGATCCCCTCGGACACCCGGGAGATCCGTCTCTCTGCCGGTGCGGACTTCGCCCTGGAGCGGGTCGGCGCCCGGCGCGAGGTCGAGGTGCTCGCGCAGTGCCTCCTGCGCCGGCCCTGGCGCTGCGTCTCCGCCCTCTACGAGCGCGCCCGCGGCTCGGAACGGCGCTACCGCGACATCCTGCGCGGCGCCTGCGCGGTGACCCCGATGGCCCGGTTCCCGGCCTGGGCCGCCGCCCGGACCCGGCCCGCCCGCGTCGCGCCCTCCGCCCTGCGGATCCGCTGCGTCGTTCTCGCGCGAGCCGAGGACGCGGCGGCGCTGTCGGCCACGCGCGACGCGCTGAACGCGCAGACGCACCGCCCCGACTCGATCCAGGTCGCGTGGGCGGGGACGCCGCCCGCATCGGTCGACGGGCCGCTGTCGCATCGAACCTGGGATGCGGCTTCCGGCTTCGACGAACTTTCCGGCGAGGCGGACGCCCTGTGCCTGCTGCGCCCCGGTGACGTCCCGGAGCCGGAGGCCCTGGCGCTGCTGGCCCAGGTCCTGTCGGGAGCGGACATCGCCTACGGCGACGCGGTCGGCCCCGACGGTCGCCCGCAACTGAAGCCGGACTGGAGCCCGGACCTCGCCCTGGCGACCGGCTATCCCGGGTTTCCCCTGCTCCTGTCGCGGGCGTGGCTGGCCGCGGCCATGGCGCGCCCGGTCGGCCCGATGGCCGCGCTCGCGCCGGCCATCGCGATCGCGGCGATGACCACCGCCGCGCGGGTAGCGCATGTCCCGCGGATCCTCGCCCGCAGCGCCGGAGACGGTCTCGACCCGTCGGCCCGGGCCGCGGCCCTGGACGCGCACCGGTCCGGACAGCCGCTGTTCCGCGCCGGGATCCACGACGGTGCCGTTCGCCTCGCGTGGCCCCTGCCGGATCCGGTGCCGCTGGTGAGCGTCGTCATCCCGTCGCGCGACCGCCTCGACCTGATCACCCGCGTCTGCCGCGGGGTGCTCCACGAGACAGCCTACGCGGCGATCGAGCTGATCATCGTCGACAACGGCTCCACCGACCCCGCGGTGCTCGACCACTACGCGACCCTGCGCGGCGATCCGCGTGTCCGGATCCTCATGGACCCGCAGCCCTTCAACTTCGCCGCGATGGTCAACGCCGGCGTCGCCGCGGCGTCCGGGACGATCGTCGTCCTGCTGAACAACGACGTCGCCGTGCTGGAGCCGAGCTGGCTCGAGGCCATGGTCCGGCAGGCGTGCCGGCCGGAGGTCGGCGCCGTCGGGGCGAAGCTTCTCTACGGCGACGGCACGCTGCAGCATGCCGGCGTCGTCGTCGGCCTCGGCGGCCGGGCCGGCCACATCCTGCGCCGCCGGCCCGGTGACACGCCGGGCCATCTCGGCCAGCTGCGGGTGGCGCACGAGGTCTCGGCGGTGACGGCCGCCTGCCTCGCCGTCGCGCGGGAGAAGTATCTGGCGGTGGGCGGCTTCGACGCCGAGGCATTCCCGGTCGACTTCAACGACGTCGATTTCTGCCTCCGCCTCGGCGCCGCCGGCTGGAAGACGGTCTGGACGCCGGCCGCGACACTGGCCCATCTCGAATCGGTCAGCCGCGGTCCGTCCGTCGGGGCCAAGCGCGCGCGCTTCGAGCAGGAGGCGGCCCGCTTCTCCGAGCGCTGGCGGGCCGTGATCCGGCACGATCCGTTCTACCACCCCGCCCTGTCGGTCACGACGTTCGGCGAGGATCTGGAATGACGCCGCGGTCGGACGGCGCATCGGACGGCGCGTCGGGCCACGATGCCGCGACGTATCTCGGACCGTCGCGCCGCTCCTGGCGCGCGCTGGTGGGCGCGACGCGCCAACTCCTCGCGCATCCCCGGGCGGCGGCCGCGATCCTGCGCGCGCGCGTGACGGGTAAGCGCCTGCGCGCCCGGCAGGCGCTCGCCGCCCTGATCGGGATCGACCATCGGCTCACCCTGCCGCCCGGGATCCTCGACCGCTTCCCCCCCGCGCCGGCCGGTCCAGCAGACGCGATCCGCCTGATCGGCGACGGGGTCCTCGTCGCCGGTGCGCCCGGCCGGATCGCCGCCGCGTTCGCGCGCGAGCCCGACCTGCAGGCGCTGTACGGCGACGCCTTGGTGCAGGAGAGACCCGGCGGCGCGGTGCTGCCGCTTCTGCCGCCGGTCTTCGACGCCGACCGGCTCGCGGCCCTCGATTATCTCGGACCCGTGCTGGCCTGCCGACGCGGCGCCCTCGAGCCCGGCGACGATCCCGGCAGTCCCGCCGAGGCCGCGTTCCGCATCGCGGAGCGCTTCGGTCCCGGCGCCATCGGCCACCTGCCGGAGATCCTGTCGGTCCGGCGCGGCGCCTCGACCGCGACGCGGGGCGGCGAAACCGGGCGCGTCCCCCACCACGCGCTGGTGCGCGATCACCTCGACCGGACAGGGCGGGAGGGCGTTGGCGTGGCCGTCGGGCTCGACGGTCTCGTGCAGGTCAAGCATCCCCTGCCGGACGAGCGGCCCTTGGCGAGCCTCATCGTGCCGACCCGCGACCGCCTGGATCTCCTGCGCCCCTGCCTCGAGAGCCTGCGAGGCTGCACCGACTGGCCGTCGACCGAGATCATCGTCTGCGACAACGACAGTCGCGAGCCCGAGACGCTGGCCTACCTGCGGGCGCTGGAGGGGGAGGGGAGGGGGCACGTCGTGCCCTGGCCCGGGCCGTTCAACTTCGCCGCGATGAACAACGCCGCCGCGGCCCGCGCCCGCGGCAGGCTGCTGGTCTTCGTCAACAACGACGTCGAGGCCTTCCGGCCCGACTGGCTGTCCCGCATGGCCCGGGAGGCACTGCGCCCGGATGTGGGAGCCGTCGGTGCCAAGCTCCTCGACGGCGACGGCCGGATCCAGCACGGCGGCATCGTGCTCGGCACCGGCGGCCTCGTCACCCACGGGCACCGGCACTTTCCCGGCAATGCCCCCGGATACCTCGGGGCCCTGCGCGTCACCCACACGGTGTCGGCGGTGACCGCGGCGTGCCTGGCCGTCGAGGCGGCGAAGTTCCGCGCGGTCGGCGGGTTCGACGAGGCGGTCTTCGCGGTCGACTTCAACGACGTCGATCTCTGCCTGCGCCTGAACGCGGCCGGCTACCGCACGCTCCTGGTCCCCGGGGCGGTCCTCCATCACCGCGAGGCGGCGAGCCGCCGCTGGACCCGAGAGGCCCGGGCCCGCCACGCGCGCGAGATCGCGGCGCTGAGAACGCGATGGGGGTCGCTGCTGGTGCAGGACCCCCATTATCACCCGGGCTTCGACCCGGAACTCTCGACCCACGCGCGGCTGCGCGCGGGGTTTCCCGAGGCCGGACCGGCGCCCCTGCGCCGGCCGGGCGCCTGACCGGGCCTACTGCACGAGGCGCGGGCCGCCGCCCTGGACCTTCTCGTTCTCCGACATGATGCCGAGCCGCTTGGCGACCTCGGTATAGGCCTCGATCAGGCCGCCCAGATCCTTCCGGAACCGGTCCTTGTCGAGCTTGTCGGAGGACTTGATGTCCCAGAGCCGGCAGGAATCCGGGGAGATCTCGTCGGCGACGACGATGCGCATCATGTCGCCTTCCCAGAGGCGACCGGTCTCCATCTTGAAATCGACCAGCCGGATGCCGACGCCGAGGAAGAGACCCGACAGGAAATCGTTGACGCGGATCGCCAGCGCCATGATGTCGTCGATCTCCTGGGGCGTCGCCCAGCCGAAGGCGGTGATGTGCTCCTCGGAGACCATCGGATCGTTCAGCGCGTCGTTCTTGTAGTAGAACTCGATGATCGAGCGCGGCAGCTGCGTGCCTTCCTCCAGGCCGAGGCGCGTCGCCAGCGACCCGGCCGCGACGTTGCGCACCACGACCTCGAGGGGGATGATCTCGACTTCGCGGATCAGCTGCTCGCGCATGTTCAACCGGCGGATGAAGTGCGTCGGCACGCCGATGTCGTTGAGGTGCTGGAAGACGAACTCCGAGATCCGGTTGTTCAGCACACCCTTGCCGTCGATGACCTCGTGCTTCTTCGCGTTGAAGGCCGTCGCGTCGTCCTTGAAGTGCTGGATGAGCGTGCCGGGCTCCGGCCCCTCGTAGAGGACCTTCGCCTTGCCCTCGTAGATGCGACGGCGGCGATTCATAGGCGTGTACCGTGGTTTGAGGAAGTCCATGGGCCGAGGCTCCTGATGCGCGACGATGGGGAGGAATCCGCGGCGCGGCGACCGGACGCGAGGTCGGGCCGCCGGACGGCCTCTGCCCGAGGGCCCCGGCGACCGGCCGCCAAACTAGCGGAAGCGGGCTTCCAGCACAACGCGTTAGCCCGCAGGGCGGGATTGCGGAGGCCGGTCGGGACGTGCCCGGGACGACCTCCGCGACCCGTCGCGCGCGCGTCTCGCGGTCGTCGTGCGGTCGTCAATCGATCGTCTTGGACGGGTAGCGGCAGAGGTCGGCGATGAGGCAGCGCGGGCATTCGGGCTTGCGCGCCTTGCAGGTGTAGCGTCCGTGGAGAATCAGCCAGTGATGGGCGTGGAGTCGGTAGGCGTCCGGCACGATCGCCTCGAGCCCGGCCTGGACCTTGTCGGTCGTCGCGCCGACGAAGAGCGGGATCCGGTTCGAGACCCTGAAGATGTGGGTGTCGACGGCGATCCGCGGAACCCCGAAGGCGATGTTGAGCACCACGCTCGCGGTCTTGGCACCGACCCCGGGCAGGACCTGCAGGGCTTCCAGGCTCGCCGGGACCGCGCCGCCGTGCGTTTCCACGAGGATGCGCGAGAGGGCGACGACGTTCTTCGCCTTGGTGTTGAACAGCCCGATCGTGCGCACGAAGTCGCGGACCCGGTCCTCGCCGAGCGCCAGCATCTTCTCGGGCGTGTCGGCGACCGCGAAGAGCGGGCCGGTGGCGAGGTTGACGCCGCGGTCGGTCGCCTGGGCCGACAGCACCACGGCGACGAGCAGCGTGAACGGATTGACGTAGTGGAGCTCGCCCTTGGGCTCCGGCTCCGCCGCCTGGAAGCGGCGGAAGATCTCGGCGAGGGCCGCCGCGTCGACCGCCTCGGGGGCCGTATCCACCTGCGCGGTGACGGCCAGCCCGATCGGACCCCCGAGCCGCGCGGAGACGGCGCTCTCGGATGCTCCCTTGGACGCCCGCTCGGACGCCTTCTTGGACGCCCCCTCGGGCTTGCTCCCGGAGCCGCCCTTGCCCCGCCGCGTCGGGGCTGTCCCGGATACCGTCTCGGACGCGGTCTCGGCCGGTCCCGCGGCGGCGCGACCGGCGCGATCCGTCACGGGCGGGGGAGTCTTTCTGGCGCGCATCGGCGCGTTATATGGATCGCATGGCGAGCGGCAATCCTTCCGTCCACCCGTACGGGCTCGATCCGGACACGATCGACCGGCCCGTCTTCACCGCGACGATCCGGCCGCACCAGTCGTTGAGCCGGCGCGGCTTCCGGGTGGTCATGACCGGCTGCTGCGCGGTCTCGGTCGCCGTGTCGGTCTGGGCGTGGCGCATGGGCTTCTGGCCCGTGGCCGGCTTCTTCGGCCTCGACATGCTGGCGATCTACGCGGCGCTGAAGGTGAGCTTCCGGCGCGGGCGCTCCTTCGAGGAGGTGATGATCTCGCAGATCGAGATCCTGCTCGCCCGGGTCAGCCACCGCGGTGAGCGGCGGGAGTGGCGGTTCAATCCGCTCTGGACCAAGCTCGAGACGGTCGAGGACGACGAGTACGGCCTCCAGCGCCTGACCCTGGTCTCGCGCCGGCAGCAGGCGCTGGTCGCGCGCGACGCCGGGCCGGACGAGCGGGCGCGGGTAGCCCAGGGGCTCAGGGCGGCGCTCGCGCAGGTGAAGAAGGGGCACTGACCGGATCCCGGACCTCTCTGGCCTCCTGAGAGGGCAGGGAGGCGCCGCGGCAGCGATCGCCCGGACCGTGCGAAAAAACAGCCCGGAGATGGAACAGGGCTGTTGACGGGCAAATTCGAGGGCTCTATACCCCGGCTCATCGGCGCCGGCCGCGGAAGTGGACCGGGCGCTGAGCCATCTTCTGACAAGCGGGCGGGCTGGCCGGCGGGATTGCCGGGCGGTCTTCTGTTTGCCTCTGATGAGCCTCGGGCGACTGAGGCGC
>NZ_JBKFAL010000041.1:0-33298 GCF_053345625.1 Methylobacterium sp. D53M | reverse complement strand
CGGCGCCGTACTGATCCTGGCGATGGCGGTCACGCCGTTTCTCAACAACGCCGCCACGGTTCTCGTGATGGGTCCAATCGCCGCGAAGCTTGCGACCAGGCTGGGCCTCAGCCTGGATCCCTTCCTAATGGCGGTAGCGCTGGGCGCCGCTTGTGACTTCCTCACGCCGATTGGCCACCAGTGTAATACGCTCGTGATGGGCCCGGGTGGTTACCGTTTCGGTGACTATGCGCGGCTCGGGCTACCGCTCTCGCTCATCGTGATCGTGGTCGGTATTCCTCTAATTGCGTTTGTCTGGCCTCTTCATCCCGTGTGATCTGTGCATGGTATGCGTCTATCCGCTCTTCATGCCCTCTCTGCTGAAAGCTGCCGGGCTGCTTTCGGCCACTTCCGGCCATGCTGGCGGGCGCCACTGAATGGCTGGGTTGGGTGGTTTCCGGTCAGTCCGCTTCCGTCCAAGCTGAGGCGGAAGCGGACGTTCGACGTCGTAGTGATCTTGTCCCGCGAGGGCCGGGACGAGATCGGGTCAGGCCGCACGCACAGTGGCGAGAAACCGATTGACCTCGGCACCGAGGTGCTCGGATTGCCGCGACAGCTCCGATGCCGCCGACAGGACCTGACCAGCCGCCGCCCCCGTCTCCTCCGAGGCCTGCGCCACGCCCGCGATGTTGCCCGTCACCTCGTTAGTGCCCGCCGAGGCCTGCGCCACGTTGCGCACGATCTCCTGTGTGGCCGCGGCTTGCTGCTCCACCGCCGCCGCGATCGACGTCGCCACGCCGTCGATCTCCCGGATCCGCCCCGTGATCCCGCTGATCGCCGTCACAGCCTGTGCGGTCCCCCCCTGAACCTCGCCGATCTGGCGCGCTATCTCCTCGGTCGCTTTGGCGGTCTGCTCGGCCAGCGCCTTGACCTCGGAGGCCACCACCGCGAAGCCCCGCCCCGCCGCGCCGGCGCGCGCCGCCTCGATCGTGGCGTTCAAGGCCAGCAGGTTGGTCTGGGCGGCGATACCGGAGATCATCCCGACCATGTCGCCGATCCGCGCCGCGCTCTGGCTGAGAGCCTGGACGAGGTGGGCGGTCTGATCGGCCTCGCTCACTGCGGCTTGGGCGAGGCTGGCCGATCCCTGCACCTGCCGGCCGATCTCCTGCACGGAGGAGCCGAGCTCCTCGGCGGCGGCCGCGACCGTGCTGACATTGGAGGCGGCCTCCTCGGCCGCCGCCGCCACGGTCGTCGACTGGGTCGCGGTCTCGGTGGCCGTGGCGGTCATCGCCTGCGCGGTCGCCTGCAGCTCGGTCGCGGAGGACGACACCGTGCCGATGATCCCGCCAACCGCGGCCTCGAAGTCGTCGGCCATCTGCCGCATGCCGGCCTTGCGCTGCTCCTCGGCGGCCAAGCGCGCCTGCGCGGTCTCCTCCTCGAGACGGCGGGTGCGGATCAGGTTGTCCTTGAACACCTGAACGGCCGCCGCCATCGCGCCGATCTCGTCGCGGCGCGCGCGGTAGGGCACCTCGCCGCCCGTGTCGCCCGCGGCCAAGACGGTCATCGCTTCCGTCATCGCCTGGATCGGGCGGGACACGCGCAGCAGCACGAACGCGGTCGCGCCGCAGGCCGCCAGCACGCTCAGCGCGATGGCGAGGTAGGCCATCCGGGTCGCGGACTCGGTCGCCGCCACGGCGCTGTCGGCATCCACGTGCGCGCCGCGCTCGTTCAGGGCGACGTCCTGGGCCAGCGTGTTGCGGGCGGCGTTGTAAAGATCGATGTTGGCCGGGTCGGCCATGAGCCGGATGCCGTCTGCGCTCTGACCCGTCTCCGCGAGGCGCGCCGCCTCGCGGCCGACGGTCTGGTAGCGATCCCAGGTGGCGCCGAAAGCGTCGTAGAGGGCCCGCTCCTCGGCCGAGGAGATCAGCGGTTCGTAGGCCTTGCGGGCAGCGGCGAGCGCCGCAACTGCCTCGTCGATCTGCCGAGCGTTCTCGGCCCGCTTCTCGGGACTGCCGGACAGGGTCAGGGTTCGCAGCTGCTTGATGCGCACCTCCGAGGCGGCTGCGCGGATGTTGGTGATCGCCACGACGGAGGGGAGCCAGTTCATGGCGACGCCTGTGACGCTGGCCCGGATGCCCGAAAGCGTGAGGGTCGTGAGAACGGCCTGACCGGCGCACAGGAGCGCGAGGAGGCCGAAGGCGGCGAGGAGCGACGCTTTGACGGTCAGGTGAAGGCGCATGATCCGGTCCTGGACGAGATGTCCCGCACGCCGCGTCACCTCCTGCCGGAGCGCAGGGGATCGGGCAGCCACACGGGCACGAAGAGGTAAGCCTGGGCCGACTTCCCGCCCTCACAGGTAGCCCGCCAAGCAGGCCCTCTTCCGCTCTGAGACCTTAAAATTTGCGGGCGGCGTGAAGCCCGTCAGGTCAATCTACCCTCAATTTAAGGTGATTTGTTTGGGCTGAGGTTCGGCATCTTGCTATTCCATCCACCTCGAGTTGTGATCCCGGGATTTTCATTCCTGAGAAGTGGTGCCTACGGAGAATGCCTTTCGATAAGGATGGGGTGCTGCGACACAGGGACTTGTCTTTTTTAAACGCTACGCCACGGCCTCAATTTGAACGGCATCTTCATCGTGTCTCTTCATTCGAATTTCAGGTGTGGGCTCTTATAGGCGGCCTATGATCTATGGTGCTGCTCGCCTAGCTGCCGACCACTCAATCGGCTTCGTCTTCACTGCCGTAGTCATCTGCCTCGCGGCTGGATGGCTGGTCGCTACTTTGATGCGTACGGTCAGCGAGGTCGATCTTGCTCACCGATACCGTTGGATCGCGGGCACCGCGGTTGTGGCCGGCTTGGGCGTCTGGACAACTCATTTTGTCGCCATGCTGGGCTACCGACCCGACATGGTGCTGAGCTTTGACGACACGACAACTATCTTCTCGGCACTGATCGGTATCTTAGTCGCAGGCCTGCCGTTGGCTGCGGCACGGCTTTTTTCATCGTGGCGGATCCGCTCTATGGCTGGTGCGATTGCCGGGCTTGGTATCGGCGGGATGCACTACGCCGGCATGGCGGCGATTGAGGGATGCCAACAGACTCATTCGCCGCTTATAGACATTCTGGCTGCCGGTATTGGTGCCTGCAGCCTCGCGCTGGCTTGTGGACTGCCGAGGCGCTTGGCGACGCCCCGAGTAGTTTGCGCTCTTTTCACCCTCGCCGTTACTGGTACTCACTTCGTCGCGATTGCCGGCACGACGCTAGCGCGCACCCAGGATTATAGCGGCTTTCCGCACGAGAATATCGTGCTCAGCATTTTCACCACTTCGGGAGCTGCTGTGCTGTTCCTCGGGGCGTTCCTTACTATAATTGCAACACAACGTTTCGACGCCCAGGAGCGCGCCCATTCTTCGGTCCTGAGAACCGCACTCGACAATATGTCGAACGGCTTGTTATATCTGGACGCGTCCGAGCGCGTGCGCCTGTACAATCGGCGATACACTGAAATCTATGGCATCCCTCTCGATGTCGACCTGACGGGCAAAACTATCGACCAGATCATCGACATTGTCGGCGATCGTCATCATTGGGCCGCAGAGCGGCGCGTGGCGGCGCGCCAGCGGGTCGACGAATGGCGGAACGTCGAAAACTCGAGGCAAATCGACTATCCGCTTGACGACGGACGCATTCTGCAGGTCGAGATCCGTCCGATCGAGGAAGGCGGTAACGTCGTTACCTTCGACGACGTCACCAAAGAGCGCGCGGCACAGCGCCGGATCACGGAATTGGCCTTCTCCGATCCCCTGACCAAGCTTGCCAATCGCCGCGCCTTGAATGCGCGTTTGAATCGCGATTTTGTTCCCAAGCAAGTCGTCAAGCTCCTGCTGATCGATCTCGATCGCTTCAAGCAAATAAACGATACCTATGGTCACGTCGTCGGTGATCAGCTGCTGATACAGGTTGCCAACAGGCTGAGGACGATTGCGGGATCGGACGGATTCGTAGCCCGGCTTGGCGGCGACGAGATGGCGGTGCTGGTCTACGGCGATCAGGCAAAGGCGATGGCTGTCGCCACGGAGGTGATCGAGGCTCTTGCCCTCCCGTACGGGATCAATGACCTCACAGTGTCGATTGGCTGCAGCATTGGCATGTGCTGCACAGATGATGCGCGCGATGCGATCGAACTCATGCAGTTCTCCGACATCGCGCTATATGAGTCGAAACGTCAGGGTCGAGGTAGAACGAGCTGCTACACGCGCGACATGCTGAAGACCGTCGCCGATCGGGTTCAGCTTGAAACGGACATGCGAACAGCGATTGAACGTGGGGAGATGCATCTGGCCTATCAGCCGGTGATCTCACTCGTTGACGATCGGATCATCGGCTATGAGGCATTGATCCGTTGGGATCACCCGACGCTCGGGGCTGTTTCCCCGGCCCGTTTCATCCCCTTGGCGGAGGAGACCGGACAGATCGTCCCGATCGGCGCTTGGGTGTTGCTGGAGGCCTGCCGACAGGCCGCGCAATTACCGAGCGATGTCTACGTCGCGGTGAACGTTTCACCTGTTCAGCTGCGCTCGCCGCAGCTTCTGTCCGATCTCACGCAGGCTCTGGCCAAGAGTGGACTGCCAGCCAAACGGCTGGAGATCGAGCTTACGGAAACAGCAATCGTCGAGGATGGCCCTCAGATCGCCAAGGTCCTGAACGCCATCCGCCGCCTCGGTGTGACGGTGGCGATGGATGATTTTGGCACGGGTTACTCGTCGCTGGCCCATCTGCGCGACTTGCCGCTCGACCGCATCAAAGTGGACCGTTCGTTCGTGGCTACGGCGGAGACTGACCGCCACTCGTTGGCGGTTCTGAAAGGCATCACGCAGATCGCACGTGCGCTGAATGTCGCGCTCCAGGCGGAAGGCGTAGAGACGCCATCGCAGCTTGCGCTCATGCGCGAGATCGGTTGCGACGCGATCCAGGGCTACCTAGTCGGGCGGCCGCAGCGATTGGTTGAGAGAACGGTGCCAATGGCCTTGTCGGCATAGGTTCACGATCGAATGTCATGACCGCCCAGTTTCGGGTCGCGCTGACGACCATCTGTATGGCTGTATTGGGTCGTTTTCGGACAGACGGTTTTGGGTGGAACTGAAACAGACTGCTTCGGAGAGTTAGATTGCCATAGCAGATGTATATCAGTCCTATCAACTACCTTGCGAGACCAGTTTCTAGCTGCTCAAACACTTGCAGGAAATGCAACTTCAGGTACATAATCCTTGCGCTGCCAGTCTGGTAGGGGCGGCTTAATACCCCATAGCATATGTTGTCGCGTGGGATCACTCATACCGACGTTCAATGCCTCGAGTACACCAAAAACGCGATCGCATCCGCTCTCCGCGCTTTCTGATTGCCGCCGGCTTGGCTGTGACCATCGTGCTTTGCGGATGCGCGGGCTTGGCCATCGTGAGCCTGCGCAACGCAGCTTGGCAGCAGGCAAAGATTGGCGCTGAGACGCTGCTGGACAGCATGACGCGCACTTTGACACGTGACTTCGAGCTCTACGACCTGTCGCTGCAAGCAGTGGCAGATCGTCTGCGGGATCCAATTCTCGAGGGCGTTTCGCCCCAGGTTCGGCACCTTGCCCTTTTCGATCGAGCGGCGACGGCCTCAGGTTACGGGGCGATTTTCGTCCTCGACGCTCAGGGTGACGCATTCATCGACTCCGGCTCCTTGGTGCCGCGTCGGCTGAATGGTGCCGATCGGGTCTATTTTCAGGTTCAGCGCAACCGAGATGCTGGCCTTTACGTCGGTCGACCGTGGCGCACGCGCGTCAGTGGTCGTGAGATGATCCCATTGAGCCGGCGTTTCTCCTACGCGGACGGAGCGTTTGCCGGCGTCGTGGTTGGAGCGATCGAACTCGCGTATTTCGAGGCGGTCTTCGCTCGCCTCAACCGCAATCTCAACCTCAAAATCACTGTGCTGTTCGATGACAGCCTTTCGACCGGAGGTGGGCAGCCCCCCGTGCAATACCCAGCCGCTGATCCTCTCGATCGGCAGACGCTCTCGGTGATCGCCGAGGCGGATCATATTACCCTCATCTCGAGCTCTGCCGGTGCGGAAGCCCTCCACGTGGCTCATCGGGTGGGGACATTGCCGATGCACGTCGTCGTGTCGGTTCCGCTCAGCACGATAGGATCGGCGTGGCACGCCCGAGCCACGGCGATCGTCCTGATTGTCGGCACACTTGCTATCGCTCTGCTGTGCCTTCTCCAACTGCTGCGAAGCGAGTTGCGGCGTAGGGCGGTCGCGGAGGCAGAACTCGCCGCCCTTGCGTTGACTGATGCGTTGACTGGCATCCCCAATCGCCGCCACTTCGATCGTAAACTCGCAGAGTTAGAGAGAGCCTCGTCGCGCGAGCGGTGTGCGCTTGCGCTGATCGACGTAGATCGCTTCAAGGCCTTTAACGACTACTCGGGACATCCAGCCGGCGACTTGGTGTTAAAGGCCGTTGGAGCAGAACTGGCGATGTGTGCAGCGCGCGCTGGCGGGATCGCCTTTCGGATAGGAGGAGAAGAGTTTGCGGTCGTCCTGACCGGCGTCGAAGAGGCTCACGCACTGAATGTCGCTCGCGATTGCCGAGGATCAATCGAAGCCCTGGCGCTACCCCATGCCCTGAGCCCCCTCGGCATAGTCACAGTGAGCGTGGGGCTGCTGTATGCTGACCGGCGGTCCGCTACGACCCAGACTGAGTGGCTGAGCCTCGCAGATGCCGCGCTCTATGAAGCGAAACGGGGGGGGCGCAATCAGGTCCGCACGATTGATATCGTCACCGGCAAAACAGAGACTTTAAGTGCTTCATTGCGAATGGTGTCGACCGAGAAGCTTCTTTCCGCATGACTGGCGATCGGCAAGCTCTTGCTTCGGTGGCATCCTTCGGCCTTTCGGTCACGATCTGCGGCTTCTCGGCAACACGACCGCTTTTTGTCAGGGACCATAGCCGCCCAACTGCCAACCGATGGCTGCTTTCGGGCTCTGCCTTCAGCATCTCCTACGACCGGCATGGGTCGATAACAGGCTGTCCGCTTTTCGGGCGGGGCTACTCCGAAGCGGTCATACCGCTTACGGCCAAGTTCGGTCTGCTGTCAGGCGGATTTCGGCAGCTCGCCGGTTTCGATGGAGGCGTTCCCGTCTGCGGCTGCGGCGATGGCATCCCGAGCGATCTTGACCGTCACACCCATCACGTGCCGTCGCAGAAGCCGGGACAATCGATTGGCGTTGCGGACCTTCAAAGCGTCCATGATGGCGTGGTGATCACGCACTGCGGCCTGCCAATTCTCCGGGCTCTTGCGAGCCACGAAACGAAACGCCCGAGTCCGCATCAGGATCTGCATATAGCTGGCTGTCAGCGTGGCGTTTCCAGCTACGGACACCAGGGTCTCGTGGAAGCTGCGGTTCGCCTCCAAGTATGTCGGCTCATCCCTGGCTGCATGCGCGCGCATCATATGCTCATGGATGGCACCTAGGCGCGCCAAGTCTGCATCGCTGGCATGCTTGCATACCAATTCACCCGCGAGCGCCTCAAGGGCTGCCATCACGGGGAACAGCTCGTCAATCTCCTCCGGACTGACATTCGCCACGATGGCGCCGCGCCTAGGCAGCAGCTCGAGCATGCCTTCCGAGGCGAGCACCTTCAGCGCTTCTCGCAACGGCGTACGCGAGACGCCGTATCGCTGGCAGAGCGCTTGTTCAGAGATCTTGTCGCCGGGGCGCAGCGCCCCGGCGATCACCATCTCGCGAATGCCCGCGACGAGCATGTCGTGGAGGTTGGTCCGGATAAGGGTCGTCGGCTGCGTCATCGCATTCGTCAGGAGGTCTCTCTGTCCTGCCGTTTCATATCGAAGCTGCGCGCCCGGCAACATTTTTCGGTGACCGCATCCCGCTAAACCGCGTTTCCGGTTACCGCTGTCGGCGACAGCGCATGCGCTGTCTCGCTCCCTGTCACCTCGCCCCGTGGTAGGCGCCGCCAAGCCAAAACCGCACCGACGAGCAGCAGTGCTATCGAGCCGACGAAAGGCAGGGCATAGCTTCCGGAAAGCTGAGCGATCACGCCGAAGGCCAGCGGCGAAACGATGCCTGCGATCGCCGAGCCGGTGTTCATGATGCCGCTGGCCGTGCCTGCGTGCTTGGGTGCCACATCCATCGGGATCGCCCAGATCGGGCCAACCGTCAGTTCGAGGAAGAAGAACGCGCCGCTCAGACAGAGGGCGACGACCGCGAGTTCGTGAACGAAGAGCACGGGAAGCAAGCAGACCATCGAGCCGAGCAGGCTCACGACGATGACCGTGCGACGCGCCCGCGCGAGATCGTTGGTCCGGCGATAGATGCGGTCGGCCCAGATGCCACCCAAGGCATCGCCGACAACGCCGGCACCGAACACACCGAAGGCGAAGAACGCCGATTCCTTGATGTTAAGGCCCTGCGCCTTGACGAAGTAGCTCGGCAGCCAAGTCACGTAGAGCCACAAGGTCCAGTTATAGCAGAAGTACACCAGCGTGGTCGGCAGCATACCGCGCAGGAGCGCCGACCAAGGGGTCGGCTCCGACGGCCCACCGATCGCCTTGCGCGGTGCCGGCAACTCCGCCAGCTCCTCCGGCGTGCAACCCGGATGGGCGCTCGGCTCATCCCGGAAGTAAAGGCCCCAGACGACGATCCAGGACAAACTCACCGCTGCGAGCGCTATGAAGGTGCCCCGCCAGCCGAGATAGGCCGCCATCAGAACGACCAAGGGCGGCGTTACGGTGTTGGCCAGCCGCGAGCACGAGTGGACGACACCTTGTGCGTAGCCGCGCTCGGCCTGCGGAACCCAGCGTGTCATCGCGGTGGTCGCGGCAGGGAAAGTCGCGCCCTCGCCTATGCCCAGAAGCAGTCGGGCGAGGACGAGGGTGACTAGACCGCCGACGAACCCGGTCAGAAGTGTTCCAACCGTCCACACAATCCCGCACAGGACCAGGGTCCGACGCGCGCCGAGGCGATCGGCGGTCATTCCGCCGAGGATTTGGAACAGCGCGTAGGTGTAGCCGAACGAGGATAGGGCAAAGCCCAGCTCGACGTTGTTCAGGTGAAGGTCTGTCGCCATCAGCGGCGCCAACGTCGAGAGGTTCACCCGATCGACGTACGTGATGAAGTAGACAAGGCAGAGCAGCGCGAAGACGCGCCCCCGCGTCGTCGTGAACGTACGGCGTAGGGCGTGCGTGACGCCGCCGGATCCCAGGCTCATCGGCTGTTCCTCCCGTGGGCGCGGTTGGCTCCGCACCCATCGCATGTCGCTGCGTGTCTCCGCTCAGACTGCGCGCCGGAGCGGGGCTCCGCAAGATGCATTTTGCACGCAAAATGCATTTTTATGCGTGGCGGCCGGAAATGCGTTGCATGCTCCAGAAATCGACTTATGCATGCAGAATGCAAAAAGGCGACGCCCAGGATGCGTCGTGGGAGGAGAGCCCGAATGGATGATATCGGCCGTCCCGACGATCGCTCGGCTCAGGCGCCGGAGGATGCGGTTGCCACGGCGCCCACCCGCCCGCTGCCGCTGGCGGGCCTACGGGTTCTCGACGTCACGCAGGTGATGGCGGGGCCGTTCTGCAGCATGCTGCTGGCGGATCTTGGCGCCGACGTCATCAAGGTTGAGCCGCCGGGCACGGGCGACCAAACCCGCGGCGCCATGGGGTTCAAGATGAAGGGGCCCGACAGCATGGGCTTCCTCAACATGAACCGGAACAAGCGCAGCATCGCGCTCAACCTGAAGAGCGAGGCTGGCCGCGCGCTGTTCATGAAGTTCGTGGCCACCGCCGATATCTTGGTCGAGAATTACCGGCCGGGTGTGATGAAGAAGCTCGGGCTCGGCTACGAGGTGCTGCGCGAGCACAATCCGCGCCTGATCTATGCCAGCATCTCGGGTTTCGGTCAGTCCGGTCCCTGGGCGATGCGCCCTGGCTACGATCTGATGGCTCAGGCGATGTCGGGGGTGATGAGCGTGACCGGCCATCCCGGCGGGCCTCCCGTCAAGGCCGGCGTGCCGGTGGCCGACATCGGCTGCGCGCTGTTCTGCGTCTACGGAATCCTGAGCGCCTATATCGGTCGGCAGACAAGCGGCGAGGGCCAGTACATCGACGCGTCGCTGTTCGACTCCGCCCTGGCGTTCTCGATCTGGGACATCTCGGAGTATTGGGGCACTGGCCGCATTCCGAAACCACTCGGGACTGCGAACTTGATGAGCGCGCCCTATCAGGCGGTGCGCGCCTCAGACGGCTATTTCGTCATGGGCGCGACCAACCAGAAGCTCTGGCGGCTTCTCTGCGACGTCCTGGCACGAGCTGACCTCGTCGACGATCCACGCTTTGCAGACATCCCGGCGCGACTCGCCAACCGCGACGTGCTGATCGAGGAATTGGAGAAGAGCTTCGCCGAACGGACCGCCGAGGAGTGGGTGACCCACCTGCTCGCGGTCGGCATCCCGGCGGGGCGCATGAACAGCTATCCGGAAGCGTTCGAGAGCGAGCACGGCCGCCATCGTGAGATGCGGATCGAGGTTCCGCATCCCAACGAGGGCAGCGTGCCCAACATCGGCTTCCCCGTGAAGTTCTCAGGGACGCCGCCGCGCACCCGGATGCATGCCCCGCTTCTGGGTGAGCATACGGAGAGCCTGCTCCAGGAGCTCGGCCTCGACGACGATGATACCGAGGCGCTACGCGCGGGCGGCGCGTTCGCACCGTGAGCGCGACCGAGCGGGAGGGCGCGGTCCGCTACCGCGCCGAGGATGGCATTGCCCATCTGACGTTCGACCGGCCCGCCGCCCGCAACGCGATGACGTGGCGGATGTACGAGGAGCTGGCCGACAGCCTCGCCCGGATCGAGGCTGACCCGACGATCCGCGTCGCGGTCCTGCGCGGGGCTGGCGGCAAGGCCTTCGTTGCCGGCACCGACATCGAGCAGTTCGTGGGGTTCACCGGGGAGGACGGGGTCGCCTACGAGGCGCGGATCGATGCCTATGTCGCTGGGCTGGAACGCGTGCGCGTCCCGACAATCGCTGTCATCGAGGGGCTGGCAGTCGGCGGCGGACTCGCGATCGCCAATGCCTGCGACCTGCGGGTGGCCACGCCGGGCGCACGGTTCGGCGTTCCGATCGCCCGCACCCTCGGCAATTGCCTGTCGCCCGCGAACCTGCGTCGCCTCACGGCGACGCTGGGCCTGAGCACCGTCAAACGGATGCTTCTGCTGGCCGACATGCCGACGGCCGAGAGCCTGGAGCCGCTCGGCTACCTCGCCGCAATCGAGAGGCCCGAGACCCTCGACGCGCGCGTGACGCAGCTCTGCCAACGTCTGCTCGGCCACGCCCCGGTGACCATGCGCGTCACCCGGGAGATGCTGACGGCGCTCGCCCTCGATCCCGACGCCGACGGCCGCGCCGGCATCCGAACCTGCTACGGCAGCCAGGATTTCGCCGAGGGCGTCCGGGCCTTCCTCGACAAGAGGCCGGCGGCCTGGTCGGGCGCCTGACGTCGCGGCCCTGATCCGACAATCAGCACGGCTCATTCGCGACAGCACTGGAAGAGGACACGTCATGACCCTTCACCAGGGACGGCATTTTCTCAACATCCCCGGCCCGAGCCCGGTGCCCGAGCGTGTTCTCCAGGCGATGGACCGGCAGGTGATCGATCACCGGGGGCCGGAATTCGGCCGGCTCGGTCGGGAGGTGCTCGAAGGGTGCCGGGCGATCTTCCAGACCGAGGGACCCGTCGTGATCTTTCCTGGCTCCGGCACGGGGGCGTGGGAAGCGACGATCGTCAACACGCTCTCGCCGGGCGACCGGGTGTTGATGTTCGAGACCGGGCATTTCGCCACGCTATGGAGCAAGATGGCCGCCCGATGGGGCATCACAGTTGAGTTCGTACCGGGCGACTGGCGCCACGGCGCGGATCCGGCCATCGTGGAGGCCAAGCTCGCCGAGGACAGGGCGCACGCGATCAAGGCGGTGATGGTCGTCCACAACGAGACCTCGACGGGCGTGACGAGCCGCATCGCCCAGGTCCGGCAGGCGATCGACGCCGCGCATCACCCGGCGCTTCTGCTGGTCGACTCCATCTCGGGTCTGGGCTCGGCCGACCTGCGCCACGACGAGTGGGGCATCGACGTGACCGTCGCCTGCTCCCAGAAGGGCCTGATGCTGCCCCCGGGCCTTGGGTTCACGGCGATCTCGCAGAAGGCCCGCGCGGCTTCGAAGACCAACACCCTGCCGCGTTCGTACTGGGACTGGGAGGAGATGCTCAAGCCGAACGCGGGCGGCTATTTCCCCTATACGCCCGCGACCAACCTCCTGTACGGCCTACGCGAGGCGATCGCCATGATGCGCGAAGAAGGCCTGCCGGCGGTCTTCGCCCGGCACGAACAGCTGGCCAAGGCGACGCGGGCTGCGGTCCAGGGATGGGGGCTCGAGGTCCTGTGCGAGGAGGCGAGCGAGTACTCGCCGGTCCTCACCGCCGTGCTCATGCCGGACGGCCATGACGCCGACGCCTTCCGACAGCTCGCCCTCGACCGGTTCAACATCTCTCTCGGCGCCGGCCTGTCCAAGTTGTCCGGCAAGGTGTTCCGCATCGGCCACCTCGGCGAGTGCAACGACCTGATGCTGATGGGGGCGCTCTGCGGCGTAGAGATGGCGCTGGGCGTGGCAGGCGTGCCCCATCAACGGGGCGGTGCAACCGCGGCCATGTCGGTCCTCAACGCCGCCTTGTGAGAAACTCTCTCTTTGACCGGCGTCCCAGCGGGTGGGACCTCGCTGTCTGCTTCGATGGCGATGCATTCAAAAGCGGCTGCGCCGCTTTCGGCCATATGCCGTCGCGTCGATGGGTGCTTCTAAACGGCTGAGTTGGGTGGATTTCTGCCGGTCCGCTTCCGAGCGCCCCAGGCATCGAAAGAGACTTTGCCGCTCCGCCCGCAGAAGCCCCTTAGCAAACCCCTCTTGCCCTTCTCTAAGTCCGGACGTAATCTTTGCCTGGCCTCGAGATAGGCCAACGGTCCGCGTGAAGGGCTTAGCCCATTCGGCATAGTTGAATATGACCTGACTTCCTGCCCAGCAACGCGGACGATGGGCGCTTAGGAAGGAAGGATCATGGCCGAAGCCGTTCTTTCGCACGCCCTTCAAATGCGTGCTCTCCCAGATCGTCCGAACCTTGAGTATCTTCGCAACGAAGCGAAAGCGCGACTCAAGATGCTGCGCATGTCGGATCCGACTGCACAACTGGCAGTGGCCCAGAAAGAGGTCGCCCGCCAATACGGTTTCGCTAGTTGGCGCCGCTTACGGGCCGAGGTTGAGAAGCTGACCCGGCAATCGGGTGCCGAAGGCCCCGAGGATAAGGTGGAGCGCCTGAAAGCGGAACAGGCGTCCCCTCGAAAAGCCGTGCCTGTCGATCCCACAATGCTGGATCAGTTCGTAGGCTTCTATGAATTAGCTCCTCGAAGAATTATTACCGTCGATCGCGACGAAGATGGACTAATCTCCAGGCTAACCGGCCAGATGTTTTTCTCGATGCTCGCGGAAAATCCGAATAAATTCTTTTATAGAAACTCCCATATCAAGGCGCAGCTGAGCTTTTTGAGGGACGACTGCGGCGCTGTAAACTCGGTAGTGCTTCATCAAAACGGCATCGAACAATCCGCGCCGCGCATCAGCAGGAAAAAGGCCGCTTCTGTCGAGCGGTCTATCGAAGTCCGAAAGGCTACGAACGAGCCAAGGTCCGGCAGCGAACAGGCGCTTCGTCGCATCATCAAAGCAACCCTGCTTGGCAATCCGGAGTCCGATTTGATGTCTCCTGGCCTGGCGCGCGCTTTTGAGGAGCAGCTTCCAGACAATAGGCGAGTTTTAAAATCGTGGGGCGAACTGCAATCCATTCGATTTAAAGGCGTTTCGGCGGCTGACGACTGCGATGTATACGATGTGAAATTCGATCAAGCGGAGACTGAATGGCGGCTTAGCTTGAACGACGTATCGAGGATCGAAATCGCACATTTCCGCATAGTGCCCTGACACTTCATCGCGGGATGGCCGCTTCGATGGTGGGAAAAGCCTGCTATTGAGGCGGTCATTGGGCTGTCGGCCAGCGGTGCAGGTTGGCAAGAACATCGCCACGGCGACATGAGCGGCCCTCAGGCTCTCCTGAGTCCGGTTTTGAGCTCAGCAGCGTCGGGAGTGAATAACCGCTCGGGTCCCTATCGGAAGGGCTGCTTCGGTTAGTTCATTGCCGTCCCGTTTCAGGGCGGTGATGAATGGAGGCGGATGTCGCCGTACTTCCTGACGCCACTTAGCGGTCCTTTCAAGCTCGGTCGTCAAAATCCTCGCTTGATCGGAATGGCCGCGCGGCCTTCCAGAAGCCGATCAGTCCACAAATAAGAAGTAAATCTGCCGATAGAGCACACGGTATTTGTCGCCAAATCGGCTGCCATTCATTCAGATAACTTAATTTTGAAGTAACGCTCTTCCAGCTCGGGTCACCAATTTTCACAGTGTACCAACTCAGAATTGCGGCGCATACAATAGAGTATAGCCCCATAGCGCCCCACTTCGCCCGCCTTTTGAGGCCGGGGAGATCCGTTTCGGGGAGCAGGAAAGGCATACGTTAAGATATCGCAGAAGACATCTGATCTTAGCTGAGATCGTAAGACTGTCTGCTTACCGGAAGCGGCGTCGGCGATCCAGGCGACCGGCATGGGTCGTACGCGGAATGGCGGCCCGGGTTGGAAAACTGCCAGTCAGCGTTCGAGTGTAGACATCAGAAAGCAGGCCAACGGGGATTGGCAGCAGCTCGCCGATCGCGGAGCAACGTAAAAAGAATCATTCGTCGCGATTGAGGGCAAGATCAGAAAGATATATCGCCAAGTTATATTTCAGAAAAGCTCGATGGCGTTCAAGTGTTCGTCAAAATCGGCAGCCGTGCGGTCTCGATTCCTGGCAAAAGGTGCATGACGGAGCGGGCGAATTCGTAGCGCGCCACAGCAACGTCGTTCGTCCATGGGGGGAGAGGCCGTTCCATGATCTCCGTGGAATCGAGACCCGCCTCGAAGCCAGCCGCGATCCCGCTTTCAGTCGCATCGAGCCAGGCGAGGGTCTGGTCGATGCCGCGTCGCCCAGCTTCGGCCGGGCCGTGTCCGGGAACCAGCAACCGGCAGGGGATGTCGGCGACCGTGGCAAGGGCTTTCCGCCAGCGGGGTAGATCGGCATCCGGTGTCGTCGCGGCCCGATCGAGAAAAACGAGATCGCCGGGAAACAGCAGGCCCGAGGTTTCCTCGAAGATGCAGAGGTCCTCGTTGGTATGGCCGGACAGGTTCAATAGACGGAAGCGCCGTTCGCCGACCTGCTCCACGCCGTCCCGCGCCTCGTTGGCGGGCTTCGGCACGCCTGTCCCGCGCATCCAGTCGCCCGCCACCCGGTACATGCCGCTGGCGAGGTCGTTGCCGAACCGAGCGAGGTCCCGCCTCAGGCCCGGGCCGACCCACACGGCCGAATCGGGGAAGGCCGTCGCCCCGAGGCTATGGTCGGCATGAAAATGTGTGAGGTAGACGCGCACCACGGGCTTGCCCGTGAGATCTCGCGCCAGGGCCTCCAGGGCGGTGCCGTAACGGTGGGACGGACCCGCATCGATCAGCACGCAGCCGTCTCGGGTTTCGATCAAGGTCACGTTGGCGATGGCGCCGCCGTTCTCGGCGGTGATGGCCTCCGGGGCTCCGTAGAGCGTCCAGATCCGGGGAGCCACGACGACGGGCTTGAGGGTGTAACAGCGGGGAGCGGCGAGGGCCGGAGTGTAGGCCATCGCCGCCAAGCCGAGGGCGAGGCCCGAACGACGGGTCAGGCCACGGTATTGTGCGAATGCGCCCATCAGAGCCTCTCCCGTGCCTGCGCCTCGATCAGGGGTACCAGCACCTTGGCGCGGAAGTCGTTGCCGGCGGTGTTGCGCATCGAGACGAGCAACGCTTCGGTCACCCCGTCCTCCAGAAGGAGCGTCAGGGTCGGGTTGTCGGCAATCGCCTCCGACAGGGTGAGGTCGGCGAGCCGCCGCCCCGCCCCATCGGAGATCACCAGCGTTTCGATGATGAACACCGGCACGTTGGCAATCATTCCGTTGTCCATGGGGTGAGTCGTGCGCAGGCGAAGACGCAGAGCGTCCGCCTCCCGCCAGATCCGGCCCTGCAGCGCGCCGAGCCTTTTCCAATCGACCCGCTTCTCGACAACCGGCGGCACAGAGCATCCGCCGCCGGCCGCATCGAGCGTGCGTCCCCCGATGTACCAGCGGCCGTCCTGACGGGCCGCTGCACGGATGGGGGTCCCCTGTTCGATCTTCATGCGGAAGGCCGCGAAGGGCTGTGCGCCGGTTCCAGCGAGGCGTAACGTCAGGGGAAAGGGATTCAGGTCGGCGATGACGATGAGTTCCTCGACCGAGCCTATGTCGCGAGCATCGACCGTCACGGGAACCTGCGTCTGGTCCTCGGTCACCGGAGGCAGCGTGACGGTGACCCGGTCATCGAAGATCGCGGGCAGGCCGCCGAGGTAGCGCTCGGCCATGCTCGGCCAAAGGGGCGACTCAAGGGGATCGCGGGTGCCGGTGGTTTTCGGGGCAGGCATGGGGCTTCACCTCGACGGGGTGGAAGGCGGGCCGAGCGAAGAGACCGCAGGCGGATCGGCCGGGACGAGGGGACGGCCGGCGTCGCTCCAGCCATCCGTGCCGTCGGCAAACCAGTAGACCCGGCGGTAGCCAAGGTCGGCCGCACGGCGCACGGCGTTCCAGGACATCCAGCAATCGGCCATGCAGAAGAAGATCAGTGGGTGGTCGCGATGTCCCCCGCTAAGCGTATCCAGCCAGCGGGCGAGATAGGCGGCGAGCCGGGGCTCGATCCGGCCACGGCCCGTCTCTGGCAGCCACACCGCGCCGGGGATCGTCTCGCGCCGGTCCACGATCCTCCAGCCGCCGCCGACGGGCTCGAAGCCGCCGCGCTGGGGCATCACGTCAATCAAGGCGGCGCCCTCGGCACGGAGCCGGTCGACCTCGGCGAGAGCTACAAGAGTGCCGCCGATGACGGGGCGTGTCACCGGCGACCTGTAGTTCTGCATCCGAAGCCCGGTGAAGGGATCGAAATCGGCATCCGCCGTCACGATCCCGGCGGCCCCCGGCCCCTCCTGCGAATGGGCGGGAAGGGACGAGACGAGGAGGAGCGCGACGGCCAGGCTCCTCATCGGCCGGTTCCCGCCATGCGCCGGAGCGTGTCGTCCCGGTCGAGGATGTGATGCTTGAGCGCCGCCGCGACATGCAGTGCGACCAAACCCGGCAGCGCCAAACCGAGCCCGTCATGGATCCAGGCCGCGGCTTGATAGATCAACTCCGGCCGGGTCTCGAACAGCTTCGGGATCAGGGGCCACTCGAAAAGCGCGAGGGCCCGCGGATAGGCGAGAGAGCGCGCGATGCCGGATAGTGGCATCAGCAGGATCGCGGCAAGCAAGGCTCCGTGCATCGTCCGTGCCGCCCACACCTCCCAACTCCTGTGCAGCGAAGACGGAGCCGGCCACCCTTCCCATGCGCGCCATAGCAGACGGGCCAAGACGAGGAGCAGGAGCAGCATTCCGAGGGACTTGTGCAGGCGGATCGCGGTGCCGCGGCCCGGTCCTTCGGGCACCGTCCGAAGCCAGAACCCGTAGGCCAGCATCGCGATGATGGCGAAGGCGACGCTCCAGTGCAGCAGCCGGGTCGGAAGGCTGAGGTAACTGCCCTGCGGGGGTGGCGACGCCTCCCCGGGCGCCGGGAGGGAGTCGGTCATCGCTGCAACGCCCGGAGATGGGGAAAAACGCGCTTCTGCGTCAGGATGGTGCAGTCGCGGTCGTCCTCCGAATTCGGGCACCGAACCTCGACGCCGTCGGGGTAATGGCTCACGTTTTCGCAGGTCGCGACGAAGCGGGTTGCCCCGCCGTCGAGATCCTCTACCGCGAGGCCGCCCACGCCGCATTCGGTCTTCAGCATCAAGAGGCGGCGGACCTGATATTCCTTGATTCCCTCCGGCCATGCGGGGGCGGCAAGGACGAGTCCTGGAAGCAGGAGCAGGGCCGCGCGCACGGGGCCGACTCCGCTCAGCTCTTGGGCTGGCTCTCGACATAGGTGCGGATCGCCCAGATCGCTTCCTGGCTGAGGATGCCCGCGAAAGGCGGCATCCGGTAGCGGTCGTCCTTCTTGGCGCCGTGCATCACACGGGTCATGAACCAGCCGTCGCCGGCCTCGCCCTCCTCAAGCTCGCGCAGGTCCGGCGCCATGCCGCCGGACTTCGCGTCGAGGCCATGGCAGCGGGCACAGTTCTGGTTGTAGCCGTTGGCGCCGATCTCCATAGCCAGCTTGTTGCCGTGGTAGGGGTTGGTCGCCCGGATGTCGTCGCCGAGCGGCGGCAGGCCGGTCGTGTCCACCGGCTGCGGTGCGGCGTCGCCATGGGCGAAGACGGCAGCGGGCAGCGTGGCCACGGTAAGCGGAAGCGCGAGCAGACCCACGCGAAGGAACGTCATCATCGAAAACCTCGGAAAGAACAGGTCACAGCGCCGGATCGAGCCAGATGCGCCACGTTTCGGAGCCGCTGATTTGCAGTGAGTAAGTACCAGGCGTCTCGATGGTGTAGACGGCACTGCCGCCGCCACCGATGTGCAGGTTCTGAACGATGCCGCCCTGCGCATCCTTCAGGTACATCACGAAGATCGGGCCATCGCTTTCGTAGCGCAGCACGGTTGGGGCGGTGGTGACGAAGGGCTCGGTCTGCATCGTCAACCGCCCTCGGAAGCGGGGCGGCGCGAGGATCGCGGCGAGGCGATCGTAGCAGCGCAGCCGCTCCCCCTCGTCCGGCATGGCACGGCACGCGGCGAAGGCCGTGCGGAAATCCGCCGAAGCCTCCGCCGCCCCCGCGCCGGACAGGCCGGGAAGCAACAGGACGAGCCATGGCGCGGCGATCCACGCCCATCTCACTGATCCGTCTCGGCGGCGGGCGGCGCGGAGGCCTCGGGATAGGTTTCCCACACGGGCTTGCCGTGCTGCCAATTGTCCGGGCAGCCCTTGCAGCCCTTCATCCAAGCATCCTGAAAGATGGCGAAGCGGATCTGGACGCCCTGCATCACCGCATCGGTGAAGTTGGCCTCGTAGAACTTGGTCTCCTGGAGATCCGTATCGATGAACTTGGCACCGACGAACTGCGCGCGCTTGGCCTGCACCATTTCCAGATCGGCGACCGTGAAGTCGGCCCCGCTGAAATCGGCCCCCGAGGCGCGGGCATGATCGAGGTTGGCTCCGATGAAGGAGGCGCCCCGGGCCTTTAGTCCTTGCATGAAGGAGATCTGCAGGCGCGCGCCGCTGAGGTTGGCCCGGTCGAGCTGGGCGCCGCGAAGGTTCGCGCCGCGCAGGTCCGCACGGGCGAGCTGGGCGCCGGTCAGGTCGGCCCCGCCGAGATCGGCGTTCTTCAGGTCCGCATGGCGCAGGTCTGCGCCGGGACATTTGGTCTTGGGTGCGATCGTGCAGCCGTTGACGATCCAAGGGTCGGGCCGTTCCTCACGGTTGACGATCTGGGTCTGAGCCGACCCGGGACCGGCAAGCGCCGAGACGATCAGCCCGGACAGGAGCAGCGTGCGGCCGAGGGAAGCCTGCATCGGATGATACTCGGTGACGGGGTGGGCGGTCGCGGAATGAGAGGGGGCCGGGCCGGGGCTTGCGCTCCGGCCCGGTCTCCTACGGCGACCAACTACTGCGCGGAGGCCGTGTCAGTCGGCACCTCGAACACCCAGAACGAGCCGCCCTGGCTGACGAGTTTGGTTTGATCGGCCATGTCGCCGCCCCAGAGCGGCACGGCGCCGCCGTAGCCCGAGGCGATGCCGATGTACTGCTTGCCGCCGTCCTCCCAGGTCATCGGCACCGAGACGACGCCGGAACCGGTCTGGAAGGCCCAGAGCTCCTTGCCGTTCTTGGCGTCGAAGGCCTTCACGTAGCCGTCCGAGGTGCCCTGGAAGACGAGGCCGCCCTTGGTGGTCATGCTGCCGCCCCACAGCGGCATGTTCTCAAGATGCTCCCACACAATCTTACCGGTCTTCGGATCGATCGCCCGCAGGGCACCGACATGGGTGTCGAACTTGCGGTGGATGCGGAAGCCCTGGCCGAGATAGGCGGAGCCCGCTTTGTAGGTCACGTTCTCGGTCCAGTAATCCTCGCTCCAGTCGTTCGACGGGATGTAGAACAGGCCGGTCTGCTGCGAGTAGGACATCGGGCTCCAGTTCTTGCCGCCGAGGAAGTTCGGCGTAACCTGGATCGACTTGCCCTTACTCTGTCCGGCCTCGGGGGCCGGCGGGCGCTGGCCCTCGTTCTCGATCGGGCGACCGGTCTTGAGATCGTAGCCCTTGGCCCAGGTGATGTCCTTGACGAAGGGATAGGCGGCGATCAGCGCCTCCGGCTTGTTGATCTTGCCGTCGCGGGCAGTCAGCTTGTCGATATCGGTGAGGATGAAGAAGCCGTTGCGGTCGGCATGGGCGCCGGCGCGGATCTTCTTGCCGTCCTTGTCGAGGTCGAACAGGATGATCTCGTTGTTGCCCGAGTAATCCCAAGCATCGTTCGGCGTATGCTGGAAGAACCCGACCGGCTCGCCGTTCGACGGGTCGATATAGACCTGCCCCGAGGTGAAAAGACTGTCGCCGGGCGAGCGGTAATGGTGGTTCCAGGGGGCCGGGTTGCCGGTGCCGATGATGAAGGTGTTGGTTTTCTCGTCGTAGACGCCGGTCTGCCAGGGCGCGCCGCCGCCGTGGTTCCAGGCCTCGACCTTCTTGCCGTCCTTGTCCGGCCAGGAGGGGGCCTTCGCGTCGCCGGTCGGCGTGGAATCCTTGCCGTTGAGGCGTCCCATATGGCCCTCGACCATGGGCCGCATCCAGATCTCCTCGCCGGTATCCGGATCGCGGGCGTAGAGCTTGCCCAGCGCGCCGAACTCATCGCCGGAATTGCCGTGGATGAGCAGCATCTTGCCGGTCTTCTGATCCTTGATGATGTTCGGGGCGCCCGTGTAGGCGTAGCCTGCGCCGTGATCGTCGAACTTCTTGTTCCAGACGACCTTGCCGGTCTTCGCATCGAGCGCGACCATGGAGGCGTCGAGGGTGCCGAAGAAGATCTTGTTGCCGTAGATCGCGGCACCGCGGCTCACCACATCGCAGCAGGGGCGGATATCGTCCGGCAGGCGTGCGGCGTAGGACCAGAGTTTCTTGCCGGTCTTGGCGTCGAGGGCAAAGATGCGCGAGTAGGACGCGGTGATGTAGATGACGCCGTCATGGACGAGGGCTTGGCCCTCCTGACCGCGCTGCTTCTCGTCACCGAAAGAGAACGACCACTTCGGCTTCATTCGGCCGACGTTCTCGGTGTTGATCTTGTCGAGGGATGAATAGCGCTGGGCCTTCACGCCCATGCCATACATCAGCACATCGTTGTTGGTTTGCTGATCGTTGAGGATGTCTTCCCAGGCGACGGGCTTCATCTCGTCCTTCGCGGCGGCAGGTGCGGCCAGCGCCCACGAGAGAACGAGCAGGGACGAAGCAGTCAGGAAGACATTACGGCGCGGTGATCCCGTCGCAGTCTTATTAGCCATGTCTCTCTCCCTCACGATCCAGTCTTCGAGCAGGATCGTTCTCTTTTGAAAGGCAGCAACCGGTACTGGATGCCCTCTCTTGCGCAACTATGGACAATAACTGGAGGCGTGCCGACATGGACCTTGGTCCAAGACGCTCAAATTATTTTCTTATTAAAATTGAAAAGGAGACAAATCCATTGCGACTAAGTCGGCCTACTCAGTGCGCAAAACCATAAGTGAAATATTTGCATCAACATTCATTGACGCTTGGCAGTCATCTTGTCGATCATAACAAGACTGTCGTGCCCTTCTCTGAGGCGGCTGTGCACCTCTTACTCGTGGATGACCATGCCCTCTTTCGGGACGCGATCCGGCGTGTCCTGCAACTCGGCTTTACCAGAGCAACGATCCGGGAGACCTCCTCAATCGAGGGAGCCATCGAGGATCTCGCGCAGCACGCCGAGACGGATCTCGTCATCCTCGATTTGACGATGCGCGGCGTGCGAGGGTTTGAAGGCTTTCTGACGGTCCGATCCCGCTTTCCGCGGATCCCGATCCTGATTTGCTCGGGGGTCGATGAGCCGCGCATCATGCGCGAGGCGCTGGCTCTCGGGGCGGCGGGCTTCGTCCCCAAGACGGCCCGGCAAGCAACCTACCACGCTGCCGTCGAGCAAGCCCTGGAAGGGCAGGTCTTCGTGCCGGAGGGGGTCGGTCCGCTGGCCCCCGACGCTGGGCAGCGCTCCGCCTCCGCTCGAATCTCTACCCTGTCGCAGGGGCAGCTCAACGTGCTGATCCTCATCAAGAAGGGCCTGACCAATCAGGAAATCGCGGCGCGTCTTGGGATCGGCATGTCCATGGTCAAGACACACGTCACCGAGATCATGCGCAAGCTCGGCGTACGGACCCGAACTCAGGCGGTGATCTTCATGTCCGAGCTCGATTTCGAGCATGCCGGACTCCGTCGGTAAGCCCATGACATGGAACGTGCAGCGTTATCCCAGCGGAGTCGCGCCCGCGATGATGGTCCTTCTGACGATCCTGGCGAATCCTACGTGGAGCCAAACCGTAGAGGATGGATCTCAGGCTTCGATTGGGCCAGGAGATACAAAAGTTGTCCTCGATCTCATCCGGCGTGAACTCGACAGTCCTGAGGCGAAGGTCACGAACTTGCGTCGAAGCGGACCCGTCCACATTTGCGGTTCCGTGAACGTCAAGAACCCCGACGGCATCTATACGGGCGAGCGCGGATTCGTCGTCGATCTACAAGCTGTCAAGTTCGGTCGGGTCCCAGATGGACCAGAACTTCTCGATCCCCGCGTGGCGGGATTCGCTTTGAAGGAGGCGGTCCGCCAAGACTATTTTCGCTTGTGCGTAGAGAGTTGATCGCAACCATTCCACGCCTGCTTTCGGGGATTCGTCGCCTTCCCCGGAGCGACTGTGAGAGGCGAATCACCGCCGTAGCAACGGCCTAGGGAGGTCTACTTTTGGGATCGTCACGGTCGCGCGTGAACCACTGCGCTGGCTCGCAAGCCGACCTATAGCTCGTTGTGCGCTTTCCACTGAAGCTCGGTCTGTATCTGTTCTTTGATCTCAATGCGTAGGCTGTCGGAGGCCAACTTCCGCTTCAAGCTCTCGATCGTATGCCCTGCAAAAGGGCGCTCAGACGACCGACACTGCCGCACCGCGTCGTAGGGTGGGCCTTGCAGGACCATCGTCTTGCTACGTGCCTATAATTTCCTCGCCGGATGAGCCTCTAACGGACGGGCAACCGCTTTGGGAGTGCCGAAAAGAGAGCGCTAATGGCCGTACTGGGTCGAGGCCGTGTCAAAACACATTGATCGTGGTCGCCAGCGCCGATTGGCAGGATGATGACGGCGGCGCGGTCGACCGCTTCAGGCTCGAATGGCCTGGATGAGCCAGGTTGCGCCGAACAGGCGGATCATCCGCTTCATGTTGTATGCAAGGATCGCGAGGCTCATCTCGGTTCGCACGCCTTTCAGGCCCTTCGTCAGGAAGGGCGTGCTGCCCATCCAGGCTTTCAGAGTTCCGAAGACATGCTCGACCGTGGCGCGTCGTACCGCCATGGCGTCAGGCATGGCGTCGAGCCGCCTCTGCATGGCTTCCAGCACCGCCTCGTGCTTCCAGCGCTTGAAGCGCTTGAACTTCTCGGTCGTGCAGCGCGCTCGCATCGCGCAGGCATGACAGGCGTCCAGGTTGCGATAATGATCGATGTCACCGTGTCGATCGGAGCGCGCGTTAGATTTCGTCAGCACAGCGCCGGCGGGACAGACGTAGTGATCGGCCGCCGCGTCGTAGACGAAGTCGGCGCGTACGAAGAGTCCCTTCTTGGCTCGACCCGACGTGTCGGCCCGCGGCATGGCCGGCAGGACGCCCATGCCTTCGCAGGCCAGAACCTCGTCGCCGCTGTAGTAGCCGCGATCGGCCTGGACCGTGACCTCCTCCGCGCCGATGGCCTGCTTGGCCCGACCGCCCATTGGCACGAGCTGGGTTCGGTCGTGGCCCTCGTTGACGACCTCATGGGCGACGACGAGATGATGCTCGGGGTCGACGGCGATCTGGACGTTGTAGCCGACGATGCCGGTGCCGCGCCCGCTCGTCGCCATCGAGCGCGCGTCCGGGTCGGTCAGCGAGACCTGTCCGTCGTCCGCGGACTCTACCTGCTCCTGCATCTCGCGCAAAAAGGCCATCTGGCGGCGTAGGGCGGCGATCTTCTCGCCGATCCGCTGCGTCCGTGCCTCGGGGACGCCGCTGTCCTCCTTGTCCGCCCGGTCGAGCGCCGCGAGGTAGCGGGCGATGCTGGCATCCACCTGTTCCAGGCGCTTGGCGACCTTGGCCACGGTGTAGTTGAGGTCCCGGTTGTTGACCGCCTTGAACTTTGAACCATCCACGGCGACGGTTGCACCGGCGAAGAGCTGCAGATCCCGGCACAGCACCACGAACTGCCGACAGGCCGCCTGGATCGCAGGCCCGTTGTCGCGTCTGAAGTTCGCGATCGTCTTGTGATCGGGAGCCAAGCGACCGGTCAGCCACATCACCTCGATGTTGCGCTGTGCCTCCCGCTCAAGCCGCCGGCTCGACGGCACGCGGTTGAGATAACCGTAGAGATAGAGCTTCAGAAGCGTGGCCGGATCATACGCAGGCCGCCCCGTCGCTGCGGGCTCGAAGCGCGTGAAGCCGAGGGCGCCCAGATCGAGTTCGTCGATGAAGACCTCGACCACGCGAACCGGATTGTCCGCGGTGACATAGTCGTCCAGCGAACTGGGCAGCAACCAGGACTGCCGACGGTCCTGCCCTTCGACGAACCGACCCATGCTGGCCTCCGCAGATGAGGCGGCAAGTCTATCTCAGATGAGACTTTTGACACAGCCTCGGTCGCTTGCGGATCGGCTGCTTGGGGTGGTTTCCGGTCGGTCTGCTTTTGAATGGTAGAGGCTGAAAACGGACCAGGGCTAGCCCAGCCTGAGATCTTTGTTGGGGTCGAACCCATCTCGGCTAGTGTTCCGCGATCCGACCGGTGCAAGCACACCGTCGCGAGCCCGATCCACGTCGGGCATGCGGTAGCTCTTCTCTTCGATCTCCGCGAGTCGGGACGGAATGATCTCGCTGCTAGACACACCGTAAAGCTTCTGGAAGTTCATGATGAGTGGCTGCCACTTGGCAGGGTCGATGCGGTTCTCGTGCCCATCCATGAGCAAGCTCGGATGGACATGGACCCGGGTGATACGAACTTCGAAGGCCGAGATTAGGCCCGCGACCTGGGGATCGTCGTCCATGATCCCGTGTTGAGCTGCGACGACGGCTTCCAGTTGGATGGGGCACTCCAAGGCCCGCGGCGCGGCCACGGTCTGCGATGCGACGGGCGTCAGCCCAGCCGCTTCGAACTTGGAGGGCTCATACGTATAGCCCAGCCGCTGCTTCAATTCGGGTATCTTTTCGGTCCCCGTCAGGCGCGCCAGCCTGTTCACCGCGTCAGCCTGTTTCGGTGACGCCAGGTTGAGGACGCACTGCCCCGTGCGGATCATATTCTGCGGCGTCTGCGATGCGGTCTGGAGACCAAGCATGCATCGCCAGCCGAGCCACCACGCGGACGACATGGGCGCGAGGTTGGCAGTGCCGTCCTCGTTCTGCGTGCTGAGGAGGACGACCGGGGTTCCGAGATAGAGGATCGACGGCTCGATTGTAACGTGGGGATCGATCACGAGAGGCTCCGTGGCTTGGCAACGAACCACGTATGCGACCGCACGATCTGCGACGCTTCCCGCTTCTTGCGGCGCAATCCAACTGCGCTGTCCGCCGTCAGCACTCCTGAGACAAATTGAGGGTCTTCACGTCCGGGCCGGCGCGGAAGCCGGCAGAAGCCGTGATCAAGGACATCCGACGCGCCACGCGCCGGCAGTTCTCGGCCCAGGAGAAGATTCGCATCGTGCTGGAAGGGCTGCGCGGTGAGGACAGCATCGCCGAACTGTGCCGGCGCGAAGGCATCGCCAGCTCGATGTACTATGGCTGGTCCAAGGAGTTCTTGGAGGCCGGCAAGAAGCGGCTGGCCGGCGACACAGCTCGTGCCGCGACCGCCGACGAGGTCCAGGACCTGCGTCGCGAGGCGGGTGCGCTGAGGGAGGTCGTAGCCGATCTCGTCCTGGAAAACCGCCTGCTGAAAAAAGTATGACCGGGGCTGGGGGCGACGAGGCATGAGGTACCCGGCCTCTGAGAAGCTGGAGATCATCCGGCTGGTCGAGCAATCCCATCTACCGGTGCGCGCCACCCTGGACAAGCTCGGCGTCACCCGGGCGACGTTCTACCGGTGGTACGACGCTTTCCAGCGTGGCGGTCTCGAGGCATTGGCGGATCGTCCGTCCCGACCCAGCCGGGTCTGGAACCAGTTGCCCACCGAGGTTCGCGATCAGATCGTCGCTCTCGCACTGGAGGAGCCAGAGCTCAGCCCACGCGAGTTGGCGGTGCGCTTCACCGACAGCGGCGCTACTTCGTCTCGGAGGCGACCGTCTACCGCCTTCTCAAGGCCCAGGACCTGATCACCAGCCCGGCCTACATCGTGATCAAAGCCGCCAACGAATTCCGGGACAAGACCACCGCACCCAACCAACTCTGGCAGACGGACTTCACCTATCTGAAGGTGATCGGCTGGGGTTGGTACTACCTCTCGACCGTGCTGGATGACTTCTCGCGCTTCATCGTGGCGTGGAAGCTGTGCGCGACGATGCAGGTCGGCGACGTCACCGCCAAGCTCGACCTCGCGCTGGCGGCGGCCGGGCTCGATCATGTGCAGGCGGCGCATCGGTCGCGGCTGCTCTCCGACAATGGATCAAGCTACGTCGCGGGGGATCTCGCCGACTGGCTCGGCAGCCGGGGCATGACCCATATCCGCGGCGCGCCCCGCCATCCTCAAACGCAGGGCAAGATCGAGCGCTGGCACCAGACGCTCAAGAACCGCATCCTGCTCGAACACACCTACCTGCCCGGCGGACTGGAGGCGCGGGTTGCCGCCTTCGTCGAGCATTACAACCACGCTCGGGCTCACGAGAGCCTGGGCAACCTCACTCCCGCCGACGTCTACTTCGGCCGCGGCGAGGCCATCCTGCAGGAGCGGGCGCGGATCAAGCGCCAGACCCTCATCGATCGCCGCTTGCGCCACCACGCGCAGGCTGCCTAACCTCTCAACACAGAAGGACCAGAGCCTCCGTTCCTGAGCGCCTCAAGTCGTCTCAAATCATCTGACGACGGACAGTCGAACGTGTTTTCGCCCCCCCACGGCGACGAAGAGTTTGAGCGTACGCCCATCAGCGTGGCGCTGGACGCGGAGCGGTACTTCGTACGGTGGAACCTCGTACGTGGCGAGGGGTGTGCCGAACTGCCTATCTTAGAACGCTTGCGGTTAGAAGGCTGTACCGAGTACCTCGTCGACATCGTCGGTTTTCCGGCCGGGACGGGTCTGCGTGGGGTCGGGCTGTTCTACGCGACGGATCGACCAAGCGGCTTCAACGATGCGGACCTCGCGATCCTGAGCAGCCTGCGAGCAGCGTATAGCTTGGCAGTTTTCCGCTTCTCGCTTTCCCACGCTCTGACCAACCTGCTGGAGGCCTAGGTCGGAACCAGAACGGCGGCGCTTGTTCTGAACGGCCGTGTGCGTCGCGGCGAAGGAGAGTTGATCTCGGCGGCGATCCTGATGGTTGACTTGAAGGGATTTACCAGCCTGGCGGATCGTGAGGACCCGCACCGTTTGGTAGGCTGGCTCGACGAGCACCTCGACGCATTGGGCTGCGATGTCGGGAGGCACGGTGGCGAAATCTTCAAATTCACTGGCGATGGTTTCATCGCGGCTTTCCGCGCGGAAGACGCGGCCTCGCCATGCGAGGCCTGCCGTGGTGCCTTGGCAGCCGCACGCGCCGGCCTCGCTCGCAATAGGGCGTTGGCAACGCGGCGACAGGCAGCGGGTGAGCCCTGGCTGGCGGCGGACCTCGCGCTTCACTATGGACAGGTCGTTTACGGCAATATCGGTACCGCAGATCGGATCGACTTCACGGCCATCGGCCGTGCCGTGAATGAGGTCAGTCGCATCGAAGCCCTGTGCGATGCGACCGGTCGCAATCTCTTGATCTCCGATAGTTTCGCCCGTCGGTGCGAGGACAGTCTTCTCGATCTCGGTGCTTTCCCTTTAAGTGGCGTGTCCGAGTCCCGACGATTGTAGACTGCGCCTGAAACATAAGGCCCACTCGCGTGGGATAATATTGCATTATTATAGATGAGATAATTGCTGAGTAGTCAAATGAAATTTGAATAGACTGGTCAACTGGGATCCCCTGGAGCTCAGGCGATCGAGTGCGCCTTAGAAGTTGTAGAAATTGCTTGGTCAATAACAATCGAAGACTCTCGTGGAACGGTCGCATCGATCAATTTATGGCTAAGTTCATGACTCGGCATTGGGCGGCCAAGGTAATACCCCTGGAAGAGTTCAACGCCAAAAGAAGATACAAGTTCAATTTGTCCAGCATCCTCAATGCCCTCGACAATGGTTTTCTGGGCACAGTTGCTGACCAGATCGACGATATTTTTTAAAAGTTTTGCTCCTCTGGGAGTGTCACAGCTTTGCACAAAAAATCGATCAATCTTCACCATGTCAAAGCGGAGCTCGCTCAAGCATGTTAGGCCGGCAAACCCCGTTCCAAAATCGTCGAGCCACACGCGGATGCCCGCGCGGGAGAGTTCTTTCATCAACTTAGCGACCTCTGGGTTGCCGCTGATCTGACCGCTCTCGGTGATTTCAAGGGCCAAACGTGAGGGGACAATGCCTGCCTCTCGAACGATTGCCTCAACCTTGTCGACGAACCCGGCGTCGTCGATCTGCTTGGCCGAGATGTTTACGCTGACAACGGGCAAATTTGGTTCGTTGGCTAGCAATTGGCAGGCTTCTCGTAGGATCCATTCTCCCATCTCGATAATGACTCCTGTGCGTTCGGCCACAGGAATAAAGACATCTGGCGAAATGGAGCGACCCTGCGTATCCTTGAGACGCATCAGCGCTTCAGCCGCCCAGACATGACCTGCCGTTACGTCGACGATGGGCTGGAAGACTACGGAGATGCTGCCATTGGTCAGGGCCGATCGCAAAATCTCGGCGCTTAGGTCGTCGCCAGCGCTCTCTTCGAGCATTCGGCTATCGAACATCCGAACGCGGTCGCGACCCTCATCCTTTGCGACGTAGAGCGCAAGGTCCGCGGCTGTCACTGTGCGCTCCGGCTTCTCTCCTGCTACGTCCACGGAATATGCCCCGCCGATGCTGACGGTAACCGTTGCTCTTTGGTCGCGCCGCGCCGCGTGAGGCAGGCTCAGCCTCTCGACCGCCTGACGGATTTCTTCCGAAAGGGCGAGAACCTGTTTGGCCGAGCTGGCCGGAAGCAGCGCGACGAACTCCTCTCCGCCGAAACGTCCGAGCGCACAGTGCCAGCGATCGGTCACCTTGCGCATCGTCTCGCTTAACGTGGCCAAGCAGCGATCGCCCTCCTGATGCCCGTAGCGATCATTGTAGCGCTTAAAAAAATCAACGTCGACCAAGATCACGCCGAATGGCTGGCCCAAGTCGAGACTCTTGCGCCAAAGATCCTGCAGCACTCTGTCGATTGCTCGCCGATTGGCCAAGCCAGTCAATGCGTCCGTGATCGATAAGCGGTACAACTCCTCGCCGCGGCGAAGTGCTTCCAGATGGCGGATATCGGCGCGACACGCATTCAGATATACCCGATATCGTTCTCGATTATATTTTAAATTCAAAAACAATGTCAGAAGTAAACTAAACGCGTACAAAGACCCAACGCAGATGATATATATTCCTTCCCGTGCGTATTGAAAGGCCCATATGAAGAATGTTGCGGTAATCAAGCTCGATGATAATAGGGCATAGGAAAAACTAAGATCGAAAAACAAATTTGCCACGAGCATGAAAACTAAGCCATATCCGGCGTAGTAAAGTATTGCTGTAGAATCTGAGCTCTGTGCTGTGAGAAATAGCCAAGCTGCGAACCCGACGTAGATACCCAAAGCGCATTGGAGTTCTAGGAGCCGCGTGTCGACCTTGCGTTGCACCTGCAGCGCGATCACGGCGACGTAGACACCGCCGACACTGAAGCGAAGAGCTAGCGTATACGGTAGCATGTCAGGGATTAGGATGGCATCAATCACCGCGAAGGCGATGTAGAGCAGGCCGACCCACTGACAGGCTTTGCCGATGGCGACACGCAGCGTCTGCTCGTGCTCGGTCCGGAATGATCGATGCAACTCCGGCGAACGGCGCTGAAACCAGCGCTTCCGCAATTCTTCATCGAGTTGCTCGTGTGACGCGATGCTCATGACGGCCCCAGCCTTCCGGGGATGCACTATCAGAGCGAAGTCCCAAAACTCTTAATGCCTCCGCGGATTTGAGAGTCTGTCCGACAAACGGGTCCGTAGATCCCAGATGTGTTCAATGCCATGCAGCCTGTTAGCCATGTGAACCGCCCCCCGTTTTGACCGGACAGGCGGCATAGCTCACGAAGGCATAGGCGTTGGCCTATGGGTAAGGCTATGTCATCCGATCCGACCGCCCCACCGGTGCACGGCGAGATCCTGACCAGCGTTCAGCGTCGACGGCGCTGGTCTACCACCGAGAAGATCCGCCTCGTCGAGGAGAGCCAGCAGCCCGGCTCGTCCGTGTCGTTCGTCGCCCGCCGCTACGGCCTCTCGCCCAGCCTGCTGTTCTCGTGGAAGCGGCGCATGCTGGAGGGCGGCCATCAGGCCGTGCACGCCGACGAGGAGGTCGTCGGCACCAGCCGGGTTCGTGAGCTGGAGCGGCGCGTGCGCGACCTCGAACGTCTGCTCGGGCGCAAGACCATGGAGGTCGAGATCCTGAAGGAGGCGCTCGACCTCGCCCGCACAAAAAAACCGACCTCGCCGCTCAGCTCCTGGGGCGGTTCGACGGGCGGTTCGCGGTGAAGGCGGTCGCCGACACGCTCGGCGTGGCCCGCTCCCACTTGGCCGAGCGCCTGAGCCGCCCCGCCCAGCCGCGCGGTCCCTACCGCAAGCCCGAGGATGCGCAGCTGCTGCCGACGATCCGCGCGATCGTCGATGCCCGCCCGAGCTACGGCTATCGCCGCGTCACCGCACTGGTGAACCGGGCCCTGCGCTCGCGCGGCGAAGCGAGCGTCAATGCCAAGCGGGTGCTGCGCATCCTGCGGGCGAACGGGCTCACCCTCGCGCCGCACACCGCCCGGCGGCCCGGCCGCACCCACGACGGCACCGTGGTGGCGTTACGCTCGAACGTGCGCTGGTGCTCGGATCACCTCGAACTGCGCTGCCGGGACGGAGCGGTCGTCCGCGTGCTGTTTGCCATCGACGCGTGCGACCGTGAGATCATCGCGTGGTCGGCGACCACGACGGGCGTCTCGGCCGAGATGGTCTGCAACCTGATGATCGCCTGCTGCGAGCGCCGGTTCGGCGCGACGAAGACCCCGCACCCGGTCGAGTGGCTGTCCGACAACGGCTCCGCCTACATCGCCCAGGAGACAGCGCAGACGGCCGCCGCGCTCGGCCTGCGGCTGCTGTTCACCCCGGTGCGTTCGCCGCAGAGCAACGGCATCGCGGAGGCGTTCGTGAAGACGCTCAAGCGGGACTATGCCCGCTTGGCGATCTTGGCCGACGCCGAGACCGTGATGCGGCTTCTGCCGGCTTGGTTCGAGGACTACAACACGATCCACCCGCATTCCGGCCTGCGCATGCTCTCGCCCCGAGAGTACCTCAGCCGGACTGCCTAAACCCGCCCCGCTGCCTGTCCGGTCAAACAGGGTGCACTCCACCATGAAACTCCCACGAGCTTCGAAGCGGACCTCCGTACGCGCCAAGTCCGGATTACGATTTGCCGGGTCCGGACGATGTGTTTGAGTTCATCATTCAGCTGAGTGCCCGCAATCCACAATGCAAAATCCCTCCTGCCATCGGCCTATGGACAAAGCTTAACCATTGATTAAGCTTAATCCGACGCCACGCGATCGTGGCCTCGGATCGGGACGCTCCGCATGGCTGTCAGAGGAGTTCTGCTCTCGCGTGAGCGCGAGGGTCTGCGGGGCTTTGCCTCGCTTCAGGGTAAGGAAGCTGCCCTAAATGGAGCCATCTCGGTCCCAGTGGACCTTCCAGAATCCGGCTATCCGGTGGTCGTTGAAGATGTCAGCGCGGCGCTGACAGGGCTCCTTCGGCTGGCGATGCCGGGCGATTACAGCCGCTTAACGCAGTCCGTCATCGATCTACTCGGGCTGCTAAAGGAGACGTTCAGCGAGCTGACGTGGCGGAATGCGGTGCTGCCAGCTGCTCGTGCTCATACACTCGCCGGACTCATTCACGAATGTCCCTTCACCCACCACTCTTTCGTCCGACCGCGTGGGTATCCCGGCGATGCCGGGCTCTTGGACTTCGTCTACCGCCACCCCGCGACGCGGCCCGCGCAAGAGGCCGCGTCGGAGGCCGGCCGAACGGTCATGGCCTCGACGATCGACGTGACCGCCTGCGAGGCCGTGCGGCTACGCCGATCTGTTTTGGCAGGAAAGATTGACGACACTGCGTCGCTTCGAGATCGCCCGCGGATCCTCGCCGTAGCGTGTGGTCACCTTCGTGAGGCCGAACTCAGCGTGGCGCTGAAGGAAGGACGGATCGGACGTCTGCTCGCGACCGATCAAGATGAGATCAGTCTCGCCACTGTAGATTGCTATCGTCAATCGCTCTCTGACGCGATCGAAACCAGTTCTGTCACTGTCCGCACTATCCTCACCGGCAAGGCGGATCTAGGTCGTTTTGACCTGATCTACGCAGCCGGTCTGTACGACTATCTCGACGCCCGCGTGGCTGCGCGCCTTACGCGGGTTCTGTTCGACCAACTTGATCCTGGAGGACGGCTCTTGATACCGAATTTTCTCTGGGGCGTTCCCGAAGAGGCTTACATGGAGGTGTATATGGATTGGTACCTCTTGTACCGTACGCGCGATGAGATTGAGGGATTCGCCGCGGAGCTCTCGCCGGCGTGTGTCGGTCGGACGACCTATTCGGAAGACGGCGCAGGCGTCATCGGCTACCTAGAAATCGAACGTGTATAAATTTGTGGGTTCCGGCCCAG